>CAIMDR010000372.1 GCA_903839795.1 uncultured Methylococcaceae bacterium
ATGCGGGTTAAGTTCTGTTTATTAGTGGCGGCTGGCAATGGCAAAATCGTAATTCCAGTTGCCGACTGTCATGTCATTGTTATTAAAAACTTTATAAAACAAGGAGCAACACTGTTTTTTGAATTTCCCGCGTTAGAATTTCCTTGGGCTTTATCAATCTGTTGATATACTGGGTCTGGCTTTACTTATGTACAGCTGATCCTTATAAATTATTGTCCTGTCAACGATGCAAAGCTAAGGGATAACCAAGATATGAATAAAAAAATCGCTAAACCATCAACTTATCTAATCGAAGTTAAAGCGCTGTCTGATAGAATCGTAAAAGCGCAACAACCCATTCGTATTCTTGATGCGATCAAGTGGGATGACCCTATCAAACAGGAGTTTTTTAAAGGTCATTGTCAACAACCTCCCGCAATAACCACTGAGTATTATCAAAATCGCTCGTTAGGCTTTGACCCTGCCGAAAAAAAACAAGAGTTTTATCAGATTGAGCGTGATCTGGTGCGTAAACTCGGCCAACTTAATCCGCTTAGCGTGATCATGCGCAGGATGTGCCGCGAATATCAAGATGTTGTACGAATGCTTGAGGCCAGAGGAACGCCTGTTTTTTCTAATATTTCTCAGGAATTATACGGATCATCCCAAGATGTTTTTCATGTCGGCGACCCCACCATTGCCAGTCTTGGCAGCATGATGGAAGAAACGTTGTCACAACTCTTGCAACTGGATTGTTTAACCGAAGAACCCAAGACCATTAATGCAACCGATGCAGTCGCCATTCTTAACGAAAAAATCCAGACTATGTTTCCGGGTGACGGCTTACGCGCCATGCTGAGCGATGGGATTATTGCCGATGCCGCAGCGGGTACTGATTACATCAAATTACGTGCGGACGCCGTATTTAATATGCGTGATCTGCGCGTACTTGAGGTTCATGAAGTCTGGGTGCATTTGGGGACTACCTTAAATGGTCTGGCCCAACCTTACTGCACCTTTCTTGGTAAAGGGCCGCCCTCTGCGACCGTCACCCAAGAAGGCTTGGCGGTATTGATGGAGATATTAACGTTTAGCTCTACACCGAATCGGCTCATGCGCCTGATTAACCGTGTTCGTGCCATTACCTTGGCGGAAGAAGGGGCCGATTTTATGGATATATTCACTTTCTTTTTGGATAAAGGTCTTGATGAAGAAGAAAGCTATACGCTGAGTAGTCGGGTATTTAGAGGTAGCAGCACCGATGGGCAGCCGTTTACCAAAGACTTGACCTATATCAAGGGCTTCGTGCTGACTTATAATTTTATGCGTCTGGCGGTCAGCAAAGGCAAACCGGATCGTATCCCCTTGTTGTTTTGCGGTAAAACCATGATTGAGGATATGAAAGTACTGGTTGATTTGGTCGAAGAGGGCACCGTTATAGCGCCACTTTTCTTGCCGCCGCAGTTTAGGGATATGAGTGGATTATCATCATGGTTAAGTTTTAGCCGCTTCATGACATCGCTCAATTTCCGGCAACTGGAGCAGGATTACGCGAATATTTTGTGATCGTTACAAGCCTGACAGAATCAAGTTTTAAGGTGTTTTGAGTGGTATAATGCCACTCAAAACAGAGAGGTGTCCATCACAATGCCATTAAGTTAAGCCGTTCGCTGAGCGGAGTCGAAGCGATTTTGCCGGCTTCGGCTCCGCTCAGCCAACGCGGCTCTATCAGCCAACGATTTATCTTGCCAAGAGACACTTAACTTAACGGCATTGGGTCGCTCATCAATTGTTGCGACGTGTCTCAGGATTAACGGGTTGTTTGCGATAATGAATGAAATTAAAGGATTGTTCAATCAAACAGTTGTGCTATTCAAAAACCGGTGGACGTTGACAGTTCAGCTTATCAACTTAGATAGAATAGAGAGAATCAGATTATGCATGTAACATTGGAGCAAGCAGAAAAGGCGATAGCAGCGGCAATTCTTGAATCAAGAAAGATTGGCACCCAAATGTGTATTGCTGTGGTTGATTCCGGCGCTGATTTAAAGGCCTTCGTGCGGATGGACGGTGCTTGGGTTGGAAGTGTTGATATTGCTATCAAAAAAGCCAAGACCGCCTGTTTTTTCGCCATGAATACCGGACAAATCGGTGAGCTATCGCAACCGGGCGGCCCGCTTTACGGAATTGAACACTCTAACGATGGTTTGATAACTTTTCCGGGTGGCATCCCTATCGTCGATGAAAACGGAGTTCTGATTGGCGCAATCGGGGTCAGCGGTAGTTCGGTAGAAAACGATCATCATGTTGCCAAGGCAGGCGTTGAAGTTATCGGTGTGACTGATTTGTCGGCGCACCCCTGGCGAACTTAAATAGAGTATCTACCCTATCTGATCGGCTCTGTTTTTAGTCACAAATAGGAAAAATACAAGATCGGCTTACGCTATCACCATACACATCAACTTAAAGATATTAATTCAATTAATTCACCACGAAGACACGAAGTTCACGAAGAAAAACCAAAGAAAAATCTTCGTGTTCTTCGTGTCTTCGTGGTGAGAGTCTTTTACTATTTTTTTGTGGATTAACTCTTTGCAACAAAACATCAATGAAAAATAAATTACTCGCTCTTTTTAATGCTCTATCAAATGATGAGCAAAGTGTTATGCTCGCTTTGTCCGTTATTTATGCACCGATAACGCAAACCAGTCTACAAGTTTTATTAAGGACAACCGCTTGTTTTGATAAAAAAACAATAGCGTTGATTGACAGACCCTTGCGGGAAAAATTACAAAAATCCAACTTGATGGTTATCACTCAGGATGGTTGGCGCTGCAATGATGATATTGCCGAACTGCTGATGCGGCGTGCCCTTGAAGAGCCCTGGTTTAACAAGTTGGCACAGTTGCTTATTGCGGAACCTAATTATTATGCAACCAGAATTAGTGCGTTCCATGCCATAAAACAATTACGCATTTTTTTGTACCAAGGTAATGAATCCGCGTTTGCAGCCAATATGCAGCGTTTTCATAGCGAATATCCGCAACAGTTTACGGTTAACATCAACAAAATTTTCTTCAATGAGTATGATGCCGATTGGTTTGTATCCTTGTCGGATAACATTAAATTTCAGCTCTTAAAGTATTTTTTACAGGATAGTCGTGCGTATCTAACTGATGTGTCAGTGTACTATCAATTAGTGGAGCAGTTTTTTGGTGCGGCTAAATCCGATAATTTAGATATCGTGCACACGGTTATTGAACAGCGCTTGCTACGCGGTAACGTGAATGATGCCGAGCTTTGGCTAGCTGATGATTTATCAGCAGAAGGACTTAAGTTACTGGCCACCCTACGATTCCTGCAAAACCGTAATGAGGAAGCACTTGACTTGTTTAATGCGGCACTCAAGGCACTCAAAAAAGAAACCGGAAAACGTAATATCAGCATTGACGGCCTGTACGGTTATTTTTTCAATTTGGCGTTGTTGAAGAGTCGTAACTTAAAAAATCTGCTGTTACTTAAACAACAGACACAGATTACCCTTAAGCTGGGCTGGCAAAATCAGGGGCTTTATTTACTAAATTTAATCCTGCTGGACGCCGTTGAGATTTATCAGGGTAAAGCTACTGCCGAACATAGCTCACATTTACTCAAGGCCAATAAATTGGCTTACGAGCGCTTGTTTCATGCATTGCTTTTATATTGGATAGGTGAAATTGAAGTCGTAGCGGGTAATGCTCAAAACAGCGGTTTTTTGGCGGACTTAGCCGAGTTTTGTCAACAGGCACAGGGCTTGGGTTATGGCTGGTATGCGGCGGTAAGTTCAGTGTTGCTGCAACGCCTAAATTATAAAAATGAGCCTTGTCGAAAAATAGCACAACTGTATTTACAGTCGCCGTTTAATAATATTATCGATTTATTGCCACAAGTTTCAAAATGGCAAAGAGCTTTGGATGCCTTAACGCAATTGACAGCGGAGCCGTTGGCAGTCGTTCAAAAAGATTTTCGCCTGATTTGGTCACTCAGTTTGAATAATAATGTAGTGACAATGGCACCTAAAGAACAGAGTTTGGGTAAAAGTGGTCGTTGGAGCAAAGGCAAGCCCATCGCGTTAAAAAGGCTATACCAGAATATGGCCGACTTTGATTATTTGTCCGAGCAAGACCGACGTATTTGTGCGCACATTGAGCTTGAAAAAGAACCTGCCTATTACGGCTATAGCACTAAAGAGTTTTATACGTTGTCGAGTAAAGCTATTATCGAGGCGGCAGGGCATCCCCACGTTTATTGGCTTAATCAGGAAGCGTTAAATAACCCAGTGGACATCAGTCTGGCAGAACCGCAATTATTGGTTAAAGAGCAACAAGAAAATTTACATATTTCATTAATACCGCAAATTACCTCACAACAGGTTATTACTCAAAAAACAGCGAGTCATGGCTTGATAGTGTATGTCATTAACGAGTCGCATCGTCAGGTCGCTGAGATTTTGGGTGTCAATGGTTTAACGGTACCGGCTACGGCACGCCAGCAAGTGATAGATTCCATTGCTTCTATTTCCTCAATGTTGACGGTGCAATCCGATATTGGCGGCACCTCCAGTCATGCTGAAGCGGTTAATGCGGACAGTCGTTTACATATTCATTTGCAACCGGTCGGGCAGGGCATACAAATAGAAATGTTTGCGCAACCGTTTAGCGACGGTGGTCCGCTTTATAAACCGGGTGTCGGGGGAACAACGGTATTGGCGGAAATTGATGGCAAACAATTACAGACTACTCGCGATTTTAAGCTGGAAAATCGTCACTTTAAGAAGGCCTTGAGTGAATGTCCGGAGTTGTATGCCGTTAAAGAGGCTAAATGGCTTTTGGATGATGCCGAGTCGGCACTGGAAGCGTTATTGCACTTGCAGGAATTGGGTGATTTTGCGGTGCTTGAATGGCCTAAAGGCAAAAAAATTCATCTGAGTCGTGAGGCCGGATTAGCGCAGGTGCAGTTTTCGGTACGTAAGGAAAAAGACTGGTTTAGTGTTGAAGGCAGTGTACAGGTTGATGCCGAGCAGGTTTTGGATATGCAGCGTTTAATGAACTTGTTAAGCAGTTCATCAGGCCGCTTTTTAAAGCTGGAAGACGGACAGATTATTGCCTTAACCCAAGAATTACGCCAACGCCTGGATGATTTATCGGGTTTGGGCGATGTGCAAAAAGACAAAGTGCGCTTTCATCCGTTAGCCGCATTGGCGCTGGATGAAATTACCAGCGGCATGACCATCACCGCCAGTAAGCCTTGGAAAGATCAATTACTGCGACTCAATGAAATGGGCGATTTAAACCCTAAGTTGCCGTCGACCTTGCAAGGTGAATTACGCGATTATCAGCGCGAAGGCTTTCAGTGGATGATGCGTTTGGCGCATTGGGGAGCGGGTGCATGTCTGGCAGATGATATGGGGCTGGGTAAAACCGTGCAGGCTTTAGCCCTTATTTTAGCCCGTGCCTCGCAAGGGCCGACCCTGATTTTGGCGCCAACCTCTGTCTGTATCAACTGGCTGGAAGAAGCGCAGCGTTTTGCGCCAACCCTTAATATCCATCAATTTGGAACCGGTGACAGGCAGGAAATGCTGGACGCCGCAGGCCCCTTTGATTTAATTGTTTGCAGTTACGGATTATTACAAACAGAAGCTGATCGTTTAACGCAAAAAAACTGGCATACGCTGGTTGCTGATGAAGCGCAGGCGATTAAAAATGCACTGACCAAACGCTCAAAAGCGGCGATGGCTTTACAGGCGGATTTTAAATTGATTACCACCGGCACGCCGATAGAAAATCATCTGGGCGAATTATGGAATTTATTTAATTTTATTAATCCGGGCCTGTTGGGTTCATTGCAAAAGTTTAATGAACGCTATGCGCAGGTTATCGAAAATCAACAGGATCATGAAGTTCAACAACGGCTGAGAAAGTTGTTGCGACCGTTTATCTTGCGGCGCCTTAAAAATGATGTATTAACCGAGTTACCGTCACGGACTGAAGTGACTTTACATGTTGAATTAAGTCCCGGCGAGCGGGCATTCTACGAAGCGTTGCGTCGTAATGCCATGCAAACCATGATGGAAGACACCGCGCAACCCGGACACAAACAGCTGAAGATATTGGCGGAGATCATGAAATTGCGCCGCGCTTGTTGTCATCCACGTTTGGTGATGGAAGAAAGTACGCTGGGCAGTTCCAAGCTGCAAGCCTTTGAAGAATTGGTCGATGAATTACTGGACAATCGCCATAAGGCCCTGGTGTTTAGTCAATTTGTCGGACACTTAAAACTTATCCGTGAATTATTGGATAAAAAAGGCATTCCTTATCATTATCTGGATGGTTCTACTCCGGTTCCGC
>CAIMDR010000373.1 GCA_903839795.1 uncultured Methylococcaceae bacterium
CCTATATTATCGCCACGGGTAACCGCTTCCTGCGTAGCCAGTTCCAGCAGTTTAACCAGCCTTTCCGCTTCAAGCTTTTGCTGGTCACGCGGATCAGCGGTACCCATTGACAACATGGCCATACCCGTTATCAAGCCGATTAAAACCAGCACAATGAGTAATTCAATCAGGGTAAAACCTTTAGCGGTGTTCATGTAAAAAAATCAGTTTGTCCACGAAAAGCACACAAAAATTCGGCATCCTTCATAAAAGCCCACAAGTAGTTGACACTTTTTTATCACAAAAATGCTAATAATCTTTGTCGGGTTAGGCGCTAGCCGTAACCCGACACAGACACTTAAAGATATTACAGACCACGAAGACACGAAGAACACGAAGATTTTACTTTGGTTTTTCTTCGTGCTCTTCGTGTCTTCGTGGTGAAATGTCTTAAGTTGGTGTCTATGGGGTTACGCTGTCGCTAACCCGACCTACGCGGCTTATTTCTGAGTCCAGTTGGTTATATCTGCGCCCGCTTCGGTTCCACCTTCAATGCCGTCGGCACCGTAAGAATACAGATCAAACTCGCCATGAACGCCGGGTTTAAGATAAAAATACGGTTTCCCCCAGGCATCCAACGGCATTTGGTCAAGATAGCCACCTTGCTTCCAGTGCGTACCTTGCGCCATACCGGCGGGTTTGGTCACCAGTGCTTCCAGGCCTTGTTCTGTGGTTGGGTAGCTGTAGTTATCAAGCCGGTATAAATCCAGCGCAGCGGTAATGGCTCTAATATCTTGCAGCGCACGCGTTGCCCTGGCTTCATCGGGTCTTCCCATGATTTTTGGGACAATAATAGCCGCCAGAATGCCAAGAATAACGACAACAATCATAACTTCAATCAGAGTAAATCCTTGGTATTTTTTATCAGACATGGGTAAGTAAACCAGTAAATTAAAAGTAAGCCCGGACAGTTGCCGGGAATAAATTGATAAGCGTAGAAAACAAAAATGACATTATTATTACAGCACTATATTTTTTTAGGCGACCCACTTTAACCAGTACAAAATATTGGAGTTAGACCTGACAGGTTTATAAAACCTGTCAGGTCTGTCCCGTGTTAAGTTGGTAGCCATTTTTTAAAACTATCGAACGAGTTGGTTCATTTCAAAAATCGGCAATAATATCGCCAACACAATAGCCAGCACCACCAAGCCCATAAACAAAATGAGTATGGGTTCAAACAGTCCCAAAGTCATTTCCGTTAGCGCCTGAATGTCCCGCTCTTGATCATCTGCGGCACTCGCCAACATTTTCGGTAGTTGACCACTGGCCTCACCACTGGCGACCAAATGAATAGTCACCGGAGGAAACAAGCCGCTTGCTTCCATCGCCTTGTTTAAGCTTTGCCCTTCCCTAACCTTGATGGCGGCGGTTTCAACGGCTTTCTGCATGGCATTATTGGTCAATACCTGACTTGATATTTTTAACGCCTGTAATAACTCAACACCGCTGTTAGTCAAAATCGCCAAGGTTCGGGTAAATCGGGCGGTATTCATGCCTTTGGCAAAACGCGATACCACCGGCATATTCAGTAATAAATAATGAAAGCGCATCCGTGGCTCGGGTAATTGCAGCAGGGCGTTGGCACCGAGTGCCAGACCAATGACAGCCACTAATAACACCAAGCCATAATGTTTAAAAAAATCGCTACAGGCAATAAGCACTTTGGTGATGGTCGGTAATTCACCACCCATTTTATCGAATACGCTGGTTATTTCCGGCACCACATAAGCCAACAAACCGATCACAACCAATAAAGAAACCGACGTTAACATGACAGGATAAATCATGGCCATCTGCAACTTGCTGTGTAACTGACCTTTATCACCAATATAATCGGCCAATCGTTGTAACACTTGATCCAGTTTACCTGATGACTCACCGGCTTCCACCGTGGCCCGATATAGCGGCGGAAAAGTACCGGGAAAAGCCCCGCAAGCCTGTGCCAAACTTTGCCCTTCCATAATCCGGCTTCTGACACCCAGCAGAATTCGTTTGGCTTTTGCCGAGTCCAGTTGTTTGGCCGTAATGCCTAAGGCTTCATCAATCGACAGCCCTGAACCCAGCAACGCTGCCAACTGGCGGGTAATATGCGCTAATTGCCGCATGTTGATACGCTGGGCAAGCAACGGGCTTTTGCTGCCCTGTTCCTTTTTATGGACTTCTTCTATTTCCAGCAAGGTTAGTCCGTTGCTTTTTAATTGCTGCCTGGCTACTTTAATCGTGTCGCTTTCAATAGTGCCCTTGACGGTCTGGCCTTTAACATTGATTGCCTTATATTCAAATGCTGCCATGTCTGCTTAATCCTTTTGAGTAATCCGGATGGCTTCATCCAGACTGGTCTCG
>CAIMDR010000374.1 GCA_903839795.1 uncultured Methylococcaceae bacterium
AGACTTCATCCCAATATTCGGCGGCAAAATTGACGGTTTTGAGTTCTATGCCCAGTTTATCACAGACTTGTTGCGCATCAGCGAGGTCTTCCATGGCGGTGCAGTATTCCGTGCCGTCATCTTCTTCCCAGTTTTTCATGAACAAACCGGTGACGTGATGCCCCTGTTCCAGCAGTAGCAAGGCGGTTACGGAAGAATCAACGCCCCCCGACATGCCAACGATTATGTTTTTACTCATGATCAAGATCGAGAAATGATTTTATCAGGGACAAAGGATAGCGATGCCCGCTCAAGTATTCGTCTACACTAAACAATACCAAAGGACTGCGTAATCGATGTTGCTGCGCGGCAATTTCGTCACGGGTAAGCCAGTGTGTTGCGACGATGCCTTCATCCAGTAATTGATCCGGGTTATGGCTATGACACTGGCCGGAAAAACAAACCCGAATAAAGGTGGGCAGCTTTGGATTTCTGCGCCAAAGCTGTATGGAAATAAAGTGCTCTGGCTCAAAATGCCAAGCCGTTTCTTCATTCACCTCACGCTTGACAGCGGCGATCAGGTCTTCATTTTTTTCAAAATGTCCGGCGGGTTGATTGAATTGCAGGCCGTGTGGGGTTTCCTCTTCAACGAGCAAAAAGCGATTGTCCCTTTCGATAACCGCTGCAACGGTAACGTGTGGTTTCCAAACCATTGATGATTTCCGACTTTAATAAAAAACTAATATGTTACTAGATATTAGGAACTTATGTTGGTAAAAAAGGTTTAACGGAGTAAAGTTAAATCCGGGACTGACAATAATCCCGGCATATCCTGCTTTTTATGATTTAATTTGTTATGTGTCCAAGCTTGAAATATATTAATATTGGCACTATGTCAGGTACTTAACAGTATTTTTTATTTGGTTATTTGCTTATTATGCCCGATTTTGATCCTTTCAAATACAATGATGACGGCTTGGCCGTTCAAGAAGCCAAGCCCAAGTTAAAAAGGCCGCCCCTGTACAAAGTCATTTTGTTAAATGACGATTTTACGCCCATGGATTTTGTAATTGAAATTTTGATGGATTTTTTTGCCATGCCTGAAGAAAAAGCAACACAGGTTATGCTGCAAATACATACTCAAGGGGTGGGAGTCTGTGGAACCTATACTAAAGATGTTGCTGAAACCAAAGTGTATATAGTCAACGATTATTCACGAGAAAATCAACATCCGTTGATGTGCTCGATGGAAGAAGTGTAAATTTGGAGCGTTTATGTTAAGTAAAGAACTTGAAGTCACGTTAAATACCGCCTTTAAAAACGCGCATGATAAACGTCACGAATTTATCACCGTTGAGCATTTATTACTGGCATTGCTGGATAACAGCTCCGCAGAAGCCATCATGAAAGCGTGCGGCTGCGATATTAAAACCTTACAGGTGCAATTGATTCAATTTATTGATGAAACCATGTCCTTGATTCCTTTGGGAATTCAGAGAGAAACGCAGCCTACACTTGGATTTCAGAGAGTATTGCAACGCGCTGTTTTTCATGTTCAGGCGTCTGATAAAAAAGAAGTGACCGGTGCCAATTTATTCGTAGCCTTATTTAGCGAGCAGGATTCTCACGCTGTCTACTTGCTAAATAAACAGGATGTATCACGCTTGGATGTGGTTAATTATTTGGCACATGGAATTTCCAAAACCGATCAGGATAACGATGCATCAAGTGAGCGAGCATCGGAAGCGGGCAGTACCGATAGCGAAGCCGGAAGCCCCTTGGACAAATACACAACCAATCTTAATGAAGAAGCCTTACAGGGTCGAATTGACCCACTAATCGGCAGAGAGCTTGAGCTTGAAAGAACTATTCAGACGCTTTGCCGAAGGCGTAAAAATAATCCTTTATTGGTCGGCGAGGCGGGTGTTGGTAAAACCGCAATTGCTGAAGGCTTGGCAAAAAGAATCGTTGAAGAAAATGTCCCTGAAATTCTAATGAATAGTGTGATCTACTCACTGGATTTAGGTGCACTGGTTGCCGGCACCAAATATCGGGGCGACTTTGAAAAGCGTCTTAAATCCTTAATGAATCAGCTTAAAAAAGAACCGGATTCCATTCTGTTTATTGATGAAATTCATACCATCATCGGTGCGGGCTCTGCTTCTGGCGGGGTTATGGATGCCTCTAATTTGATTAAGCCGGTACTTGCTTCCGGCCAGTTGCGCTGCATTGGCTCTACGACTTATCAAGAGTATCGCGGGGTTTTTGAGAAAGACCACGCCTTGGCGCGCCGCTTTCAGAAAATCGATATACTGGAGCCTTCTGTTGAAGATACGATTCTGATTTTAAAAGGACTTAAATCACGCTTTGAAGAACATCATAATGTTAGATATTCTGCTGAAGCCCTGCGGGTGGCAGCCGAATTATCGGATCGCTATATTACCGATCGACATTTGCCGGATAAAGCGATCGACGTTATTGATGAGGCAGGAGCAAAGCAGCGGATGACGGCGGAAGCGGATCGTAAGCAGGATATCGATGTTGCCGAAATAGAGGATATCGTCTCAAAAATCGCCAGAATACCGGCCAGATCCGTGTCTTCCAATGACATTGACAAGCTGGCCAATCTTGAAAAAAATCTTAAAATGCTGGTTTTTGGTCAGGATGAGGCCATTTCTGCCTTAGCTTCGGCGATAAAATTATCGCGTGCCGGCCTTCGGGATTCACAGAAGACTATCGGTTCGTTTATATTTGCAGGGCCAACCGGCGTTGGTAAAACAGAAGTGACCCGTCAACTTGCCAAAGTATTGGGTGTTGAGCTGATTCGTTTTGATATGTCTGAATACATGGAGCGTCACACCGTTTCAAGGTTAATTGGTGCGCCTCCAGGTTATGTCGGCTTTGATCAGGGCGGGTTGTTAACCGAGCAAGTTACCAAACATCCTCATGCCGTATTATTGCTTGATGAATTGGAAAAAGCGCATCCCGATGTTTTTAATCTGTTATTACAAGTCATGGATCACGGCTCATTGACCGACAATAATGGACGCAAAGCAGATTTTCGCAACATTATTTTGGTAATGACGACCAATGCCGGTGCAGAAGAGGGTAGCCGTGCTTCTATAGGTTTCACTCAGCAAAGTCACGAAACTGACAGCTTAAAAGTCATCGAGAAAGGCTTTTCACCTGAATTTCGCAACCGTTTGGATGCCATTATTCAATTTAAACCGCTGGATATTTCAATTGTCGGACATGTGGTTGATAAATTTATCTTTGAATTAGAAGGCTTGCTTGCCGATAAGCATGTAACGCTAACGTTAGATGCTGAGGCTCGTTTGTGGTTGGCTGAACATGGGTGTGATCCCAAAATGGGGGCAAGACCGATGGCGCGATTAATTCAGGAAAAAATCAAGAAACCTCTGGCTAATGACTTGCTGTTTGGCAAGCTCGCGCACGGTGGTCATGTCAGAATTTATGTGGAAAATGATGAAATGGCTTTTGCTATAGAAAGCGATGAGTTGATCGTTTCTGAAGCCAATTCTTAAGAGAGCGTTCGAGTCGTAAACAGGTCATTTAAAAGCTTGCGCCATCCTGTTGGTTAATGCGGATTACACCTCGATGGGATTGGGGTGACCCCATAAACTGACGGGATTAGCGCATACGGAACGTGATGCGGCCTTTACTTAAATCGTAAGGCGTCATTTCAACTTTAACGCTATCGCCAGTTAGAATACGGATGTAATGTTTACGCATTTTTCCGGAAATGTGTGCAGTCACAACGTGACCATTTTCCAGTTCGACACGGAACATAGTATTAGGAAGAGTATCAATTACCTTACCTTCCATTTCAATTTGATCTTCTTTAGCCATTTGTATTAGTCTCAGCAATTTAAACCGCAAATTATAGCACAAGCTGCTTTCTAACAACAGAAGAGTGTAGGTATTTGTTTTTTAGGCGCTCATTTCAAGCCATTGCTTATCAATTAATAATTGCAGCGGTTGGTAATCACTTTTATAAGCCATTTTTTTACAGGCCTGTATCCAAAACCCCAAGTATAAGAATTCTTTTTGTTGCCGGACTACTTGTTCAATTTGCCATAAAACGGCATAAACACCCAGACTATAGTCGTTGAATTTAGGTTCAAAAAAGGTATAAACAGCTGACCATGCCTGTTCAAATTGATCAATCACCGCAACGCCGGCTAGTTCATTATTAATAGAAAACTCGACAAATCGGGTGTTGCACCACGAGCTACCGAGAAAACTGAGGTACTCTTCAGGACTGGCGGTAGCCATAGAGCTGTCGCTGTGTCTGATAGCCTGATAGCGCAAATACATATCGTAATGAGCCTGCTCAAAAGCCGCCGGTTTAACGATGGCTTGGGTTGCTGCGTTTTTGCTTAAGCAACGCTTTTGACTTCTACTGGGTTTAAATTTTTTGACGGGCAGCCTTACCGAAATGCAGGAAGAGCAATGTGGACAATGTGGTACATAAACCTCATCTCCACTACGACGAAAACCCTGCTCTATCAGTTGGGCATAAATGGGTGAAGTAACCGGATAGCCTGGATGAACAAAAAGCGATTGCGCCTTTTTGTCATCAAGATAACCGCAAGGATGCTCCTGGCTTAAAAATAAGGGAATAGATGTCATGTTGGCTCCCAGGCGGCTTGGTTGACAGGAAGTTCACAATATTGATTGAGTAACTTTGCAAATTGCTTGCGGTCGCAGTTTTCCGCGCCAAAGCTTGCCAAATGCGTTGTGTGTACCTGACAGTCAATGAGTTGGTAGCCCCAGGCTTTAAGTTGCTCAACCAAGCTGGCAAAGACCACTTTTGAAGCATCAGTTTTGGTATGGAACATGGACTCGCCAAAAAAAACGCGCCCCAAAGCAACACCGTATAAGCCTCCGACCAGCTCACCATCCATCCAGGCTTCCGCAGAATGCGCATAACCACTTTTATGGAGTTCGTTATAAGCCTGCGCTATGTCCTCTGTTATCCAAGTGCCTGAACTTTCATTTCGAGGTTCTGCGCAACCCGCGACAACCTCGTTAAAAGCCTGATCATAGGTCACAGAAAAGCTATTTTTACGCAGCGTTTTACGCAAACTTCGGGATACAATCAATTTATCCGGAAATAATACTAACCGGGGATTAGGTGACCACCACAGAATGGGTTCGTCATGGTTATACCAAGGAAAAATACCCCGTCGATAGGCATTTAACAGGCGTATTTTAGACAGGCAACCGCCAATCGCAAGCAACCCGTCAGGTTCGCTTAATGCTTTGCTTAACGCAGGAAAATCCTGCTCTGGTTGTTGCGGGTCAAGAATGGTTAATTGCATATTTTTAAAAGGTTAAAGGTTCAAGGCGCAAGGCTAAAGGTTAAAACAACAAGGTTTAAGGTTCAAGGCGTAAAAATTTTCACCTTTCGCCTTTTACCTTTCCCCCTTTTACCTTGAACCTGGTCTAACCTAATTCATCGAGAAATTTTTCAGCATCCAATGCCGCCATGCAGCCAGAACCCGATGAAGTTATGGCTTGTTTATAAACAGAGTCCATCACATCACCGGCTGCAAAAACACCTTCAATACTGGTTGCCGTAGCGTTTCCGGCAATACCGCTTTTTACTTTAATATAGCCATGCTCCATAGCCAACTGGCCTTCAAAAATGCCTGTGTTGGGGGTATGACCAATGGCAATAAAAACGCCATGCACATCCAGTTCTTTGGTTGAGTTGTCGAGGGTATTTTTAATTCTGATACCGGTAACACCCATATCGTCACCCAAGACTTCATCCAGCGCATAATTCCATTCAATCTCAACATTAGCATTTTCTGATTTTTCAATCAGTTTATCAGCGAGAATTTTTTCAGACCGAAATTTGTCACGGCGATGAACAACAGTCACTTTAGAGGCGATATTAGCCAAATAAAGCGCTTCTTCAACGGCAGTATTACCACCGCCAATAACAGCGATGGGTTTGTTGCGATAAAAAAATCCGTCACAGGTCGCACAAGCCGAAACACCACGCCCCTTAAATGATTCTTCAGACTCCAGACCTAAATAGCGAGCAGACGCACCGGTTGCAATAATCAGCGCATCACAGGTGTAAGTCCCTGAATCGCCAGTCAAGGTGAAGGGTCTGGCCGATAAATCAGCGGTATGGATATGGTCAAAAATAATCTCTGTTTCAAACCGCTCTGCGTGCCGGCGCATTCTTTCCATAAGATCAGGGCCTTGCAAACCTTCAACGTCACCGGGCCAGTTATCAACTTCTGTGGTAGTAGTTAACTGTCCACCTTGTTGCATACCCGTGATGATCACCGGCTTTAAATTAGCGCGTGCGGCATAGATAGCTGCCGTATAACCGGCGGGGCCAGAGCCAAGAATTAAAAGACGGCAGTGCCTGGAATCATTCATTAAAAAACCTCTATGTGGGCTAAATCAGGATAAATATAAGAATTATGCAGGTGAAACGCTGTTTCGTAAATGTTATTGTGTATAAGCTATCGGGGTCGCTCTAAAAACAAGCTGTTTTTTTTGTAACAAATATTAATGTAGAATGTGCAATCATTGTTCTATAATCCTGTTTTATTAGTACTAATCTATGTTGAGTCATCATTTATGTCTGCTGTAATGGAAGAAAAAACGTTTAGAGGTTTACGTGAAATTGCAGTCTTGGGCTTATTCGCCATTGCCTTATTTTTTTTAATTGCCTTGGTTACCTTTAGTAACGAGGATGCGGGCTGGACACACAGTGGTACAGTACAGACGGTGACTAATGCCTGTGGTGTTTTGGGTGCGTGGATCGCTGATTTTACACTTAGCTTTTTTGGTTTAATCGCGTATCTTTTTCCGGTCATTCTCTCTTGGCATGGCTATATGTTATATGGTCAGGCAAGACAAAAACAACAAAAGATGACAATTGCTTTACAGTGGTTAGGCTCTTTGGGAACCATTGTTGCTGGTGCGGCATTATTTTATTTATATGTATTAAGAGTCGGCGTCGAATTGCCGGGTGGCACAGGAGGGATTTTAGGCCAGGAAACAGGTGATGCTGTACTGCATTTATTTGGTAATTCAGGCGCCACCTTATTTTTAATCGTTTTGTTATTGTCAGGCATTACCCTCACGACCGAGTTGTCATGGGTCACTTTTATTGATCTTATTGGCAAATATACCGTATTTGTTTATCGTATCGTTTGCCATACGACCGTCAACTTTCGTCATGAGCCTATGGACAACTCTGCCCAATCGTTCGATAGCTTTGCTGACAAGCCCGAGAATCGTAGAAAGCCGGTTATTAAAGCACTGGCTAATAGTAAAGCGGCAGCCAGTGTCGGAAAAAAAGGGTTGTCAGCTGAAAACAATAATCAGCCCTTGCAAAAACAACCCTCGCCCAAATATAAAGCCGGTGAAGATATATTGCCTTCTTTAGCCTTATTGGATGAAAGAGACACGCGGGTAATCGGTTATTCGCAAACCGATTTGGAAGACATGTCCCGACTGGTAGAAGATATTCTTGCTGACTTTAACGTCGCAGTGGCCGTGGTAGGTTTTCACCCCGGCCCTGTTATTACCCGTTTTGAATTACAGCCGGCAGCCGGTGTAAAAGTCAGTCGCATTAGTAGCTTGTCTAAAGATTTAGCCCGGGCTTTATCAGTGACCAGTGTGCGTATTGTTGAAATTATTCCGGGCAAATCCGTAGTTGGCCTTGAAATTCCCAACCGGGAACGGGAAATGGTGACACTGCGTGAATTATTGGCATCACATGGCTTTGATAAAGCAAAATCCATGCTGACATTGGCTATGGGCAAAGATATTGCCGGTTCGCCATTAATGGCTGATCTCGGCAAGATGCCTCATGCCTTGGTTGCAGGCACTACCGGCTCAGGAAAATCAGTCGCCATTAATACCATGATTCTCAGCTTGCTTTATAAAGCCACACCTGAAGAAGTGCGGATGATTATGATCGACCCTAAAATGCTGGAGCTTTCGGTTTATGAAGGTATACCACATTTATTGACCCCGGTTGTTACCGATATGAAAGAGGCCAGCAACGCCTTGCGCTGGGCAGTTGCTGAAATGGAAAGACGTTACAAGTTAATGTCTAAAATGGGGGTCAGAAACCTGGCAGGGTTTAATCATTTAATTGATGAAGCAACGGCAAGAGGCGAGACTATCAGGGATCCCATGTTTCAAATGCTAAACCCGCTTGAAGAGGGCGAATATTATCCCGTTCTGAATAAACTACCCAGCATTGTCATCGTTATCGATGAATTAGCTGACATGATGATGATTGTCGGCAAAAAGGTTGAAGAATTAATTGCCCGCTTGGCACAAAAAGCCAGAGCAGCAGGTATTCATTTGATTTTGGCAACGCAGCGCCCCTCGGTTGATGTTTTAACCGGACTGATTAAAGCCAACGTGCCCACCCGTATATCCTTTCAGGTCTCATCGCGCATTGATTCGCGCACCATTCTTGATCAAGGTGGCGCTGAAACCTTGCTGGGTAATGGCGACATGCTGTTTTTGCCTTCAGGTACCAGTATTCCTATTCGTGCGCATGGTGCATTTGTCGATGATCATGAAGTGCATCGCGTAGTTGAGTTTTTAAAACAAACTGCGCCACCTGATTATCTGGAAGATATTACCCGTGAATCCACTGATTCTAATGACGGTTACAGCATGAATGGTGACAGCACCAGCAACTCAGAGACGGACGCTTTATACGATGAAGCCGTAGCGTTTGTTACCGACTCCCGTAAGGCCTCAATATCCAGTGTCCAGCGGCGTTTTAAAGTCGGCTACAACCGTGCAGCTACCATGATTGAAGATATGGAAGCAGCTGGTATTGTAAGTGCAGCCGAGTCTAATGGCTCAAGAGTTGTACTTGCACCGCCACCGGTTAAAGATTAATAGCTATACTATAGGCTGTATGGCAGCGTTATTGATTTTTATTGGCTCAATAACGCCTTTGGTAGAGTAGGTAACCCGAAAAAATACCGCTCCTGGTTCGGATTGTTTCCACGCATCGGCCTCACGACTCACAGTTAAGCTATTCCTGATAGCAACGGCTAAAGCCTTTGCACTCCTGTTTAATTGTAGGCCGTGATGCCTAAAGTACTCATTCAGGGATGGGGAGAAAAGGATTTACTTTACCCCCCTAAACTCTCTTTTTTAAAAAAGTGGAGCTGAATTATTATAAAAAATCACCCTAAATATCCGGTTATCTTCATTTATTCAACTTTGGGAAAAAACATGACTGAAAAATATATTTATTCATTCCAAAAAGGCGATGGAAAAAATAAAGTACTGTTGGGCGGTAAAGGTGCCAATCTTTGCGAAATGACCCAGATAGGACTCAACGTACCGCCCGGATTTGTCATTACAACCCAAGCCTGCCTGGATTATCTTGAAAACCAGCAGTTACCCGAAATGTTACTGGACGATGTTAAAGTTCATATTTCCGAGGTCGAAGCGCTTTCAGGCAAACAGTTTGGTGACAGCCACAATCCTTTATTAGTGTCAGTACG
>CAIMDR010000375.1 GCA_903839795.1 uncultured Methylococcaceae bacterium
CGGCTTCCCAAAAATACGCCACCGGGTATTCGCCATCGTCTCTGGCAGGGTTTCCGGCATGACCGTTATTGCCCTGATTAAACGGCAGAAAATACGTGTTGTCACCGGCCAGTCGGGTGGTCATGCGTATATCGCTGTCCGATACCGCAAAATGCACCACCGCACCGCGCTTATAAGTCAACAGCGGTTCTTTACGTTGGGTGACGGGGTCAATCGGCAAACGATCATGCCGGTATTGACGCATGGCGGATTCAACATCTTGGGTAAAGTCGGTTTTTAATTCCACCGTGGCGACCGGAATGCCATTGATAAAAAATACCAGATCAATCGACCATTCCCGGGTTGGGCAATATTTTAATTGGCGAACGACACGCAAGCGGTTTGCCTGATAGTTCTGCAATAAGGTTGCGTTGCGCTGATCCTCCGGCTGTTTCTGGCTTAAATTAATTTGCCCCACTCCGGCAATCTGAACACCATAACGAAGCACATAGACCGTCCCGCCCGTATTGGCGGCCAGCGCTTTAGCCACGGCATTTAACAACACCGTTTGCGCATTATCGCCATTCAATTTAAGCAGTTTTTCCCAGACCGTTGGTTGAGTTGCCTTAACCCACGCGTCAATATCTTCAGGATACAGGGCGCGTTGTTGATCATAATGAACGGATTGACCTTCCAACCAGCCTTGAGCAACCAGCTTTTGGGTAATGTAGTTTTCCAGGTGGATTTCGTGGTGGTCTTGATTCATGAGGTTTGCCTGTTAGCCGACTAAAGAACTGCCAATGAGTCGGTCGTTTAACTCGGCATAAAGATTGAACTTGCCATCAAAACTCATCAGTTGGCAATTATGTATCACGGCTGTTGAAATAATAAACCGATCGGCAGGATCACGATGATGAAAAGCCAATAATGCTGATTTTGTGGCGATAGCTTCAGTCAATGGCAAACAATTTATAGCTTGTAACGCTATTTGCAACCAGTCTTTTAAGGGGGTTGCGAGTTCAATGCGTCCACGTTGGTGCAGCATGGCTATTTCCCAGCAAGAAATTGAAGAGACGTAAACATTTTCAGCTTGAGATATCAGTGCTTGATGCTTTATAGAAAGTTGTTCATTTTGGTTAATCCACCATAACCAAACGTGTGTATCTAATAATAAATTCACTTTAAGGCATCCCAATCATTTTCTTCAATGACAGGTGAGATAATATCCCCCAAAATCTTAATCTTACCCGCTAACTCAGCGGGCGGTTTTCTATAAATCCGTTTAGCGACAGGCGTAATTTCTTCGTTGAATAATAAAATCAATTCAACCGTTTGATTGGGCATAAAGACAGGCAAGCCTTCAAGTTTGCCTTGCGAATTAGTTTTTAAAAGCAATTTTTGTGCTTGCATAATAATTCTCCAGTTGGATTATGATGTTTAAGCCGATTCTCGATTGGATAAAGTAAAATATTAATCTTCCCAACTTGCGCGTTCTTCGGTGATATAGGCTTGTATTTGCTCAACGCTTAATCCTTGCGTTTTTGTCACTGGCAAACTTTTTAAGAACTCCGTCATCAAGCTGTCTTCTGTGACTTTCGCATCGGTCAATTCATAAATAACAGCTATCTTAGCCCGACCTGCGGGGATAGTATCCGGCAATTGAATATGTAATTGATGATCTCTTGGAATATCGGTTTCTATTTTATAATAGGCTTGCATAAAGTTTTCCTTAAGAAGAAGGGAGAGTTTCCTCGTTCCCAAGCTGGAGCTTGGAAACCAGAAAAAAATCAAACAGGATGATGTTCGGCTTCATATTCTTCAATCAAATTACCTAAATAATCTGCAAGACTTGCCAGTGAATGAGTTTCGTCAGCCCCACCTGCATCCAATACGGCGTCTAATGCTTCCACCAATGTTTGATAATCGGCTTCGGTGTCTGGACGCTGTAGCAGCGGAGCGACAAATGCCCAATGAGATAATGCCATTGTGATTTTGTTGTTCATTACAAACCTTCCTGTTTTTTCCAAAGATTTTTGTCATAGTCTGTATGGCTTAAAATATGCCTGATAAAGATTTTACCCGTATTAAAGTGAATAGCAGTAATCAGCCGAAGTTTATTGCCGCCTATATCAAATACAAATAGTTTTCCTACCTTATCGACACTGGCAAAACTCAGGCGAAGTTCCGAAAAATCGCGGTAGCTGCCCGGTTTCATTGTTTTATACCAATGATCCAAAGCGGTTGCCGCTTCTGGATAAATGACCTTGGCATCATTGATACGTTTTTGAGTAATAATGTGCATGGCTTGCTATTATAAATGTGTGAAAAATATTCATTAGGCGACTTCTCGCACGTCTATTTTACCGGTGACTGCCGCGCTGATTAAGGCAATGCGGTGTTCTTTGAGTAAGGCAATGGATTGTTGGGTTTCGGTTATTAGGGCGTCTATTTTGGTAGTTTGGTTATCGAGGAAATTGGCAATTTTGGTTTGCTCTTCATTTTCAGGCGAAGGAAAAATAAAACTCTTGAACTGATCTTGACTAAGATTTTGCATACTTGAACTTGTGCCAGAACAAACACTTTTAATAAATGCCCTATACATAGTCGATTGAGTCCAGTAATAAACATAAGTAGAGTTGGCATTTAAAAAACTTATTTGCCACAGACGATCTGGTAAATAAAGATTTGTTGGAGCAGATGTAACCAAACCAGCGGCACCGACAAGGTCAGGCGTGTTCATACGACTCACAATGAGCATTCCAATTTTTAATGGACATGACACTCGATCAATCTCTTGCTCAACAACGGCTTTATTTTCAAATGGATTAAACTGACCGGAATAGACACAACTTGTTTTTAATACCCCAATTTCATTATCTTTAGCTGATTCAGCTGAGGCATTAACGCTAGTTCCTGACTCGATTTTATCAATAACATACTTTATGGGCTGTACAACCCAATGCTCCGGCATTTCCCCCAGCCAATCAACCCCCGAATCTTTCATTTTAACGGTCGGGTCTAAGCCTTTGGTCACCACATGACTAATCAAGGCTAGTCGTTTTTCTTTTAGCAATTCGATAAAGTGGTTTTTTTCTTCGACCAGTCCATCAATACGCAGGGTTTCACGATCCAGAAAGTCGGCGATAGTGGCTTGATCTTGAAAATTTGGCACAGAAAAATAATTATTGTGCAAACTTTCTTGGGTCATACTTGGTACAGTGCTACCAAATTGATAATAATTAAATTCTATTGTCAGGCATTGGTAAAAAAAGAATTTTGGAAATACAGCACTAAAAATCTTTGTGTAATACATTGTATCCACAGTCCAAAAAGGTTCTTGAATAAATAAAGGTTTATCAATAGTTCCTTTTCTACCAAGTAAAACACTTTTTTGACTGTACAAATATTGACATGCCCTTCCAAATTCTCCACCAGAACCATAAACAGGAAAACCACCTTCTTCAATTAAAACTTGCTTTTGATCTTGCCCATTTTTTATCTTGGCTAAATATTTTAACTTCTTAATATCCCAACCTTTCGGCACTTCCCCCAACCACTCAATCCCGGAATCCTTATAACTTGGATACGGCTTAAACTTCATTCCGAAACCCCAGTAGAACGTAGATCGTAGCCTCGATGCAACGTAGCGGAATCGAGGATAATCGGGGCATCATACTTCATATATCCTCGATTCCGCGCTGCTGCATCGTGGCTACTTGCTGGTGTTTTATATTTAGAATAAGCTTGATATTTCATGTCGTTGATTGCTCAAGAAATGGGTTGATAATTTGCAAGCTGTTTTCAATAAGTTGTCCGTGCTGCATATCTTCGGTATAAAGAAAATCACAGTTTGTGTCTAAAGCCGACGCTACAATCAAACTATCCCACCATGAAAATTGATAGCGTTTTCTGAGATCAAAAGCAGTGACTAATACATCAAGTGTCAGGCAATAAACATCACAATGAAACAGCATCTTTTTGATATTTTCTTGAATAAATTCATCTGTTGTCTTATTCCTCAACATAACACTGTAATATTCATTAATAACTTGATTGCTGATAATGAACGGTACTTTCCTGACAAGTTCTGCCGCTGTTTTACATTTACGCTCATTTTCAATTTGTAAATGGGCGTATATCCAGATATTAGTATCCGCAAATATTTTAGCGCTCATAACGTTGGTCTCGTGAGGGTATATCAATTTCAGTCACCACCATTGTTAAATAATCAGGGGTTCTGGCATTATATTCTTCACGATTTACGGTTAATTTTTCTGGAAAAGGGGAAAATTTTGTCTCTGCAAGATGGTCGGTTTTACGTTGGCTTTCGGTAGTACGCGCAAAATCGCTATCACTGCCAACATTAGGCATTTTTTTGAGCAAATTTTTCCACTGTTTATTGTCGGTTTCTTTTTTATCATTAACATAAACTAAAAACCGAACCGCAACACCATCGGGGATTTCATCGGGAATACGTACGGTGTGTTGATAAGGGATGGCTTCAAATTCAAATTCAATTTCTTGCATGATTATTCTCCTGTGTTACACATTTTGGTTTTTTCATTCCGCAACCTCTGCCAACATGCCGGCAATCCTCGCTTCACTGGCTTTTAAATCGGCTTAAGGTAACATCTCTTTATTCAAAAACCCAATTCGTCCAATTCATCTAAAAGTTGCAAGGCGTGTTTAGGATTGCCACGTAACCCTGCGGCAATAAAACGCTGCTTGGCTTCTTCTTCCGCCAAAACTTGAGCGGATAATTCAAACATCAATTTATTCAGGCTGATGGCACGCACTTTGGCAATATTTTTGAGCTTTTCCGCCATGTCATCGGGTAAACGAATAGATAAGCTGGTCATGATTTTAGTAACCTCAATAATTGTGCAGGAGTGATGACTTCATAACCTAAATGCTTGAGTTCAGCACGGGCAAAGTCAACTATGTTATTAGTAACGATGTAAGCCGCTTGTGCCGCGATTGCCAGTTCTACTAAATGATTATCGGCTTCGTCACGTAAATTGGGTCGCCATAAATAGCGGGCATCAACGGCTTTACACACTTGTGCAAAACCATCCAGAAATTCCATTAATGATACCGATGTTTGTTGGCACAGTGCTTGTATATTTTCTCTGTTCAGCAAATCCTGATATTCCAAATATAATGCATTGCCAACAAAAGGCTGTAAATCCCCTTTAAGACATAAGCGAAGAATTTCACGATTTGAGCCTTTGCCGCTAATTAATCCGGCAACCAGAACATTGGTATCAACGACAACCCTAATGGTCATGTAAAACGGCCATCAAACAAGCTCACAGACAAATCGTAGCATAATTCAATTGATGTCTTAAACTTCATTCCGCAACCTCTGCCAACATGGCGGCAATCCTCGCTTCGCTGGCTTTCAAATCGGCATCAATGGACTGCAAGGCACGAGGCGGTGTGTACTGATAAAAATAGCGGTTAAAGTTAATCTCATAACCGACGATACCGACCTTGCCATCCTTTTCATCGCATTTCGTTTCATCAATCCAGGCATCCGGCACATGCGGCAGCACTTCGCGCTGGAAATAATCATTAATGTTTTCTGATAGAGGCACATTTTCAGCATCGCGCAAATCGGCATCAGCTTCGGGTTTGCCTTGTTTGTCGTAACAAATATCGGCATCTTCCGAGGGTTTACGGACATACTTTTCAATCAATTTTAATTGCGGGGCTTTGATTTTAGTTACATCGACTAAAGTGGCACAGCCTTCCAATAACGCCTTACGAAATTCATCCCTATTGAGAATGACCTTATTACCTTCAAAGCAACAATCAACCGTTAAGTGTTCAGTTCCCCTCTTTGAAAAAGAGGGGTTAGGGGAGATTTGATTAGATAAATCCCCCTCAGTCCCCCTTTTACAAAGGGGGAGGTTATTAGCATCGGCCATGCCGACCAAAACACTTAACACCGCTGTGCGCAGGTCTTCATCCCAGCGCTTAAAACCCTTATCTTC
Source organism: uncultured Methylococcaceae bacterium (assembly GCA_903839795.1). Taxonomy (GTDB): domain Bacteria; phylum Pseudomonadota; class Gammaproteobacteria; order Methylococcales; family Methylomonadaceae; genus Methylobacter_C. The sequence continues at coordinate 5,976 of CAIMDR010000375.1, forward strand.
TCTGAGTTGGTCGATTAACGCTTCATCACCATCAAACATAAACCGGTATGGACGTTCGACGGTAATGCGCCGATAACCAAACGCAGTGCTGTCAAAAATCTTGCTGATGCTCGACTCGGTAAAGGCATCGTATTCGCGCAAGCTGTCATCAATTTGTTCATCGGACAAATAGCGGCGTTTACTGCCTTCCGATTTACGCATCGCCGTCCAGGTGTTACTGAGGTTAAGCAGTTGCACTTTACCTTTTCGCTCGGGCGCTTTTTTATTGCTCAACAGCCAGACATAAGTGCCGATGCCGGTGTTGAAAAACATATCGTTGGGCAGCGAAAAGATGGCTTCGACAAAATCCTGTTCCAATAACCAGCGGCGGATTTCCGATTCACCGGAACCCGCACCGCCATTAAATAAAGGCGAACCGGACAACACGATACCCACGCGCCCGCCGCCATGTTCCGGCGCTTCCATTTTTGACACCAG
>CAIMDR010000376.1 GCA_903839795.1 uncultured Methylococcaceae bacterium
CAACGACCTGCTTACGATCGCACCGCACATAATGAGTCCGAAGCGCAACCGGCTCACAGTACTCCGGCTGGTTTTAATACCGATTTGTTATTCAGTAAAGATAAAAAATCGTCAGCGGATTCGGATTGTCAAACCCCGGCAGGCAACAACAATCCTATCGCAATTCCAGCCGACTTTGATCAACAAGCTTTTTTGTCAGGCGCTAAAATAGCCTTTTCCACCCTGCAAAAAGCTTGGGATGATAAGGATCTTGCCGAAATCAGAGGCTTATCAACGGATAAAGTATTTGCTGAAATTCAGGCGCAAATCAAAGCATCTGCCACTGAAAACCACACCGACATACTCAAACTGGACGCAGAATTACTGGAAGTCAGGGAAATCGGTTCAGAACTTGAAGCGGTTGTGTTATTTGACGCCATCATGCGCGAAGACATCAACGGCCAAACCGAACAAATCAGAGAAGTCTGGCATTTTGTTAAACCCAAAATCAGTATCCAGCCCAAATGGTTGTTGGATGGCATTCAGCAGTTGGAAGATTAAGACCGGAAACTTGTAGGCCTAAATAAGGTTTTTCGAGTGGCGATTTGAAGCTAGTACAAGCGTTTCCGGTGCCTAATGCCAGAAACGCCACATAACGCTATGCTTGGGTGGCGTTTCGAGCCTAAATAATCAATGGGGGAAAGTAAATTCAATATAACCCCATTAATGATGCAATGATTTTGATAAATTTAAGCTTGTGCTTTTTTGCGCATTATCGCGCCCAAGCCAAGCAGTCCGGTTCCGAACATCCAGATTGCAGCGGGAACCGGCACTGCGGATGGAGCAAGCCCCGCTACTTGCAGGACGCCGCTACCATTTGCTCCACCTTGGTATATTGTGTTTTCTTGGGCAGCTGTTAAAACACCACTGAAGAAGGAGACGCTTTGGATTAATCCATTTAACGGGAAAGCGCCATTGGCATTTCTGCCAATGTCAATGTGATGTTGTGAATCGTTGGTGCCATCCTGAGTGGTCAATGCGAGCTGACCATTGACAAAAAGCTGCTGTTGAGTTCCGTTAAAGGTTTCAGATACGTATGTCCATTCCGATGTGGTCGAAACGGGTGATTGCTGCACCCCGCCATTCGACACTGACCATTTTCCACCGTTGGCCTGTGTAAACCTGTCCCAGCCGCCATTGTCGTTTGATAAGAATATGTTCCAATCATTAGGAGTAGTTAATTTAACCCAAGCTCCCCAACTGAATTCGGGAACCGTATCGCCACTGGCATTGATACTCGCTTCTAGCCAAGTACTCCCCGACCCATCGAACGATGCGGCTTGCCCACTTAATCCTTGCGCATAAGTGACGCCGCCATGATCAATCAGCGTTGCCCCCGTTCCTGTCAAATCTACTCCATTTCCATTTAACGAATAGTAACCTAGCAGTGTGGATGCTTGCGCACCGGTACTGGCAGTAATACTTAATACCAATGTGGCTAATAATTTTTTTTTCAAAGCAATCTCTAATAGGGGAGGAGCAGGAGGGAGGGAATTAAATCAATTTTCTATGTTAACAAATCATAGCTAAAGCAATAAAAATGACTTGTATTATTTACTATAAAGAAACAGTATAAATTAAAAAATTGTTCCAAGCAATTTCTAAATTATATCCAGATGTATTAAAGCTAAAAATTTCCTACCCATGTCGATCGGGGTTTGCTACCTCGACTGAAACGTTTGAAGGCTTTAATAACGCTAAAAACGTGAGTAACGGGATTACAAACCCCGTTACTTTTGAGCTTATTTATATTGAAGTCAACCAATGCAACAAGGGCATCTTCCCATGCAGGTCGGAGCGCGTAGTATGGGTAAAGGCGATAGCCGAAACCCGTCATAATTGATTCCTTATCCGATGGGTTTCGCGCTGCTCTACCCATCCTACTCTTGGCTATCAACTTCAACCGGGGCAGCTTACTTAATTGATTATTTTTCGCGGGTGTTGACATATTATATTTTCTGGCTATTATGGATATACATTGTTTATCCATAATGGAGAGGAAAATGACGGTAACAGTTGCAAAATGGGGTAATAGCCTTGCAGTACGCATTCCGGCATCTGAAGCCGTAAAAGCGGCCATCAAAGAAGGTGACGAAGTTGATTTAACCGCCTCAAAAAAAGGGCGCTTAATCATACGAAAAATAGATAAAGAAGCCAATTTTGATCATCTCTATGCGCAAATGACAAGCGATAATTGCCATTCGGAAACCGACTGGGGTGTATCTGTGGGACGTGAGAATATCGAATGGTAAACGTTAGTGACTATATCCCCGAACGGGGTGATCTGGTCTGGCTAAATTTTGATCCACAAAAAGGCAGCGAACAAGCTGGTATTCGCCCCGCGCTGGTATTATCTCGTGCGGCTTATAACCGTTTCGGTCTATGCCTGCTGTGTCCCGTAACATCAAAAATAAAAGGCTACCCTTTCGAAGTTGTCTTACCGGAAGATTCAGCTATTCACGGAGCTGTTTTGTGCGATCAAATTCGCTCGGTTGACTGGCGTGCCCGTCACGTCAAAAAAGCGGGAGAGATAAAG
>CAIMDR010000377.1 GCA_903839795.1 uncultured Methylococcaceae bacterium
CGCTTCTTCCGGCGTTAATAGTGAATAGCGCGTCATGATTTAATCCTGTTATGCGAATCACTTAAGACATTTCACCACGAAGACACGAAGTTCACGAAGAAAAACCAAAGAAAAATCTTCGTGTTCTTCGTGTATTCGTGGTGAATTAAAGTGTCAACTACTATTGGGCTTCTATGAATGATGCCTCACTTAAGAGCTAATTTTCCAATGAAATTGGGCTTTCTTTTCTCAAAAAATGCAGTCAGCCCTTCGTTATAATCAAGACTGTCATAGACGTATCGTCTAAGCCCTTGAATTCGCTCAAACTCATCCGGATTAATGGCATTTGCCTCACACAGCACGCGCATTTCTTCTTTAATGACGGCGATGGCAAGCGGTGCTTTTTCACAGATTAGATTGGCAATGGCCAGGGTTTTACTTTCCAACTCTTCATCCGGAACAATATGGTTCAATATGCCAATCTTTAAAGCCTGTTCAGCAGAAATCGGGGTCGCGGTAAAAATAACTTCTTTCATCACATGCAAGCCCGCATCGCGAATCAAATTATGAATACCCACCACATTATAAGGAACCCCTAGGTTAACCGGCGTCATGGCAAAGGTGGATTTATTACTGGCAACAACGATATCGGTACTCATGATCAATTCAATAGCGCCGCCCCACACACTCCCTTCAATCATGGAAATAACGGGTTTCGGATAACGCTGAATGGTACGGGTTAAAATACGCAGCGGGTCTTGATAACTCAGCGGCAGTGGATCGCGCTTGGCCTTGGGCAGTTCACTGATGTCATGGCCGGATGAGAATACTTTACTGCCCTTGGGCGCTCGCAAAATAACACAGCGAACCTCGGGAACATTCAGCTCTGTCAAGGCTTTCAAAATATCTTGAATAAAGCATTCACTCAACGCATTTAATTTTTTAATATAATTAAACTCAATAATACCAACCCGATCTTTGAGTTCAACTTTTACAAATTCATAATTATTCATTTCAAGCCATCATAAGTTAATTTTTCAGCAATGTATTGACTGACAGTCTCTACGGCGTGTCGTGGCGAAAGCTGATTACTCTCCACACTGGCTTTGGTTTTACCATACAACTCTTTAATATCCTGAGTGTTATAAATCATAGTGATAATATTTTCCTCAATTTGTCGCTTCATCCAGCGCACATTTTGCCCCTTCCGCAGCAATGCCACTTTTCCGGCAGGCTCCATCGTGGCATAAAATAATTCGATAACCTCCCAAATATTTTTTATCCCCATATTATCTCTTGCGCTACATGTTAACGCCTGTGCCTGCCACTCCGTATATTTTGACTTTACTATATGCAACGCATTTTTAAGCATAGCCTGGGCAATTTCAGCCAGCATTTTATTCTCACCATCACACTTATTAATGACAACAAGATCCGCAACTTCCATGACACCCTTTTTGATACCTTGAAGCTCATCCCCTGCCCCGGCAATTTGCACCAGACAAAAAAAGTCCACCAAATCGGCCACTTCAATTTCAGACTGACCCACACCCACTGTCTCAATAAAGACGACATCAAAACCCGCCGCATCAAAAAGAAAAGTCAGTTCCCGGGTTCTTCGGCTGGTGCCACCCAAATACCCCCCGGCGGGAACAGGACGAATAAAAGCGTTATGCTCCCGAAGTAAAGTGGTCATTCTTGTTTTATCAGCAAGAATGCTACCGCCACTCATACTGCTACTGGGGTCAATAGCAATAATGGCTACTTTTAAGCCACACTTGATCAAATACATCCCCAAGGCTTCCAGCAGCGTACTTTTTCCTGCCCCCGGCACACCGGTAATACCAATCCGCTTGGCTTTACCGACCAGCGGCATAATGTTGTCCAGAATGTCACCGGCCAGTTTATGGTGCTTGGGGTGCGTACTCTCAATGAGTGTCATTGCCCTGGCAAGAATGGCTCTATTGCCCTTTAAAATTTCGGCGACGATTTCATCGGCACTCATGGCGTTGATCATGCTTGGTTCAATAGCTCCATCGCTTCACGGACACACTTAATCATCTGCGTTCCCGGCCCATAGATTTTGGCGACGCCCCGTTCCAGCAAATAATCGTAATCCTGTGGTGGAATCACCCCGCCCACAATGACTTTAATATCACCCCGCCCATACGCCTGCAATTTTTCAATCAACGCCGGCACCAGTGTCTTGTGTCCTGCCGCAAGCGAAGAAGCGCCCACAAAATGCACGTCATTTTCTACGGCCAGCTTGGCTATTTCTTCAGGCGTAGAAAACATGGGACTTAAATCAACGTCAAAACCAAAATCGGAATACGCGCTGGCAATTACTTTTGCCCCCCGATCATGACCATCCTGCCCCATTTTGGCAATCAGAATCCGTGGACGACGACCTTCGTTGTTGGCGTAATCATCGACCAACTGCTTAACGTCATCGAACTCGCATGCCCCTGCTTCACTATTATGATACGCTCTGGAAATCACACCCGTTACGCACTCGCTAGGCACCAGATAACGACCAAAGACATCTTCCATCGCATCAGAAATTTCACCCAACGTTGCCCGAACGCGTGCTGCATCAATAGCGGCTGCCAGCAGATTACCACCCTCTTTGGCAACCACACGAATTTTTTCCAACGTCTCTTTAACCGCCGCACTATCACGGCTCAGTTTGATTTTTTGCAAGCTGGTTATTTGCGCTTCACGAACGACTTGATTGTCAATTTCCATGACATTAACGGCCTCTTCTTTTTCCAGCTTATACTTGTTCACGCCCACAATAACGCGCTTGCCTTGATCAATCTGCGATTGGGTTTCTGCCGCCGCCTCTTCAATCATGCGCTTGGGAATACCCAGTTCAATAGCCTTCGCCATACCGCCTGCGTCATCGATTTGACGGATAATTTTACGGGCTTCCTGCACGATATTATCCGTCAATGATTCAACATAATAAGACCCTGCCAAGGGATCGACGGTCTGACAAATTTCAGACTCTTCTTGCAGAATAATCTGGGTATTACGCGCAATACGGGCAGAAAACTCGGTTGGCAATCCCAACGCTTCATCAAACGCATTGGTATGTAAGGATTGCGTTCCACCCAACGTTGCCGCCAACGCTTCAATGGTGGTTCTGATAATATTATTATAAGGATCTTGCTCGGTTAAACTCCAGCCAGACGTTTGGCTATGGGTACGCAGCGCCCTGGACTGCTCATTGCCGCCTAACTGTTCGACTGCATCGCTCCACAGGTAACGCGCCGCACGCAACATAGCCACATTCATAAACAAATTCATGCCAATGCCGAAAAAGAACGAAAGACGCGGCGCAAAGTCATCAATTTTTAAACCGGCATTAATAGCTGCCTTAATATATTCAATACCGTCGGCAATAGTAAACGCCACTTGCTGAACACAGTTGGCACCCGCTTCACCCAGATGGTAACCACTGATACTGATGGTATTGTAGCGGGGCATATTATTTGAACAATATTCGATGATGTCAGAAATGAGTCGCATCGAAGGCTTTGGCGGATAAATATAGGTATTACGACACAGATATTCTTTCAAAATATCGTTCTGAATCGTACCGGTCAATAACGCTTGCGCCACACCCTGCTCTTCTGCCGCAACGATATAAAAAGCCAAAACCGGAATAACAGCACCGTTCATGGTCATGGAAACCGACATTTGCTCAAGAGGAATCTGGTCAAACAACACCTTCATGTCTTCAACGCTATCAACCGCAACACCCGCCTTGCCTACATCGCCTTCTACGCGCGGATTATCGGAATCGTAGCCACGATGAGTTGCCAAATCAAACGCAACAGAAAGACCTTTTTGGCCGGCTGCCAGGTTCTTTCGATAAAAGGTATTGGATTCTTTGGCGGTGGAAAAACCGGCATACTGCCTGATTGTCCACGGTCTGGCGGTATACATGGTGGCTTTTGGACCGCGAACAAAAGGCGAAATACCAGGCAGGGAGTCGATTGTTTCCAGGTTTTTGGTATCTTCAGCAGTATAAAGTGACTTGATATCAATACCTTCCAACGTCTTGGAAACCAAGTCATCGACCGTCTTGCCCATTCTTTTTACTTCAGCGTTAGCTAATTCTTTCCACTGATCTAATTTCCCATCCATCTTATCGCTCCATTAAAAGCTTCAATTTGACTAAATACAACAGCGGTTAAACAGGTTAGAGATGCCAAGAGACTGTCCGGTAAGAGAACACTTCCCCCGTCTAACCCAGCATGAAAGATAGCATATTTATTATGTGTATAAGAAAAAAGTTTCCCTTGGCAGGGCAACCGCATATAAATTTCAGGCTAGGAAAACCACGTTCTCCCTGAATTTACCGTTCAAAGCGGCTTCAAAGCGTTTTTTCTTAATGCTCGTCTTAGACGGTTCCTTTTTTAGCATATTGATGTTGACGGAAAATATTAAAGTTTTCTGGCACTTAACCCTTACGAATGCGCGATTCATCTTCTCTAAAAGTCACATCCAGAACCCAATGTAATGAATTTTCTACGCCCCAATGTGCTCGTACCGCATGAGCGAATGGGTTAACGTCTTTTAACGTACAGATGTAATGCCGGCGATCAATACTGGTTTTGCCATTGACGGTTCGTTCACTTTCAACCATGCCGATACTTTTAAGACCTTTCCAGCGGGAAGCATCCGGTAAGGTATTAAGGCAAGTTGATAA
>CAIMDR010000378.1 GCA_903839795.1 uncultured Methylococcaceae bacterium
AGAAAAACATTAACTTGTTGAAAAATATAGCAATAAAAATAATACAATATTGTAAATTAGGGGTGCGGAATGTCGGGTATAAATACCTATAAAGTACTAACTTGAAAAAAAAGCGGCTTTAATATTCCAAAGTGTGCTGACAACTTTAAAAGTGTTAAAAACACATAAAAATTACTGGCCCTTCCATTGTTATTCTTGCTCAGTAGTGCCTGTTGATTCACTCAATATAAATGACTGCTTTCTGTGACTGTGCAGTCACTCGAATAATGACTCGACTGTCTGCAAGGGGTCGATTTTTGACAGTCGACTGTTCGTTAATTTGCTCAGTATGAATGACCGCTTTTGAGTTAACTCATGTGACTGGGGTTCTACGCCAAAACCGCCGAAAATTCTGCCTCGCTGTTGGATAATGATTTTATAGGTCAAAATAGACTGATTTTCTCGAGTTCAGACATAGGTGTTAAGTCTTAAAAAAATTGCTAACTATTAGTTCTCAGTGAATAACCGTGGAAATAAAAATTCAATTGAGGCGCTACCAAAATGGAGTGATACGGGTCCTTTTGGTGTTGCCGATTGCAAGATACCGTCATTAATTAAACTTGAAAGCACCGTGCGGGCACTACGTTCTTTCAATCCAGTGATGCGCTCGGCGTCACCACGCGGCATTTCGCCCTGAATTAGTACTCTTTCCAAAATAAAAAAAGCCTCCGGCTTTAAGCCCCGACTTTCCACATAGCCTTTCAGACGCTCGGCTAAGCGCTCAAATTCAAATAAACCACTCATAAAGCCAACCTGATCCACGCATACTTGCAAAAACCAGCTAACGAAATCAAGTAACGCCTTTTGGGATAAATTTCCACGGCCATCCAAGTCACCTTGTCTAGGCGTATCGGCATAATCCATCTTATTTTTGTAATCTTGTCGGCTTTCCAGGCCACGAGCGAGACCACGGGACACAGACCATAGCCCTGATGCACCAATTCCGGCGGTTAATCCCATGGCATGACTCATTAATCGGCTGACACGACCGTTTCCGTCCGGAAAAGGATGAATATAAGCCAAGCGATGGTGCGAAGCGGCCATGGCAAAAATCTGCGCCCCCTTACCCATCGATGCCAAACGATAGCGTTGCTCAAAGTAGCGCATAAATACGTCAACACGGTCGCTAGCAGGTGGAATATGCCGCCCTACCGAGACATTCTGTTCAGCTCTGGAACGAAAAACCCCTGGCTCCATTCGAAAACCACGATCTCCATTTTCAATCCAAAGCATTGATTCTGGCGCATCGCGGTAAAACTCACGGTGCAACCAACATAAAAATTCAATCGATGCCGGTTCTGATAAATTTCCAGTCGCATAACGCTCATCAATCATGCGTTGTAAACCGACATGGGCACGCGCTTCTATTTGAAAATTACGACGTAACTCATCTTTTTCTAAATCATTCGCCAATGCCCGCTCAATATCCCTTGGCTTGGTATTATGTCCTTCAATAAGGTTTGAATAATAACAGTTCATCATCCGAACCATTTCAGCCAAGCTTGAAGCCGTGCGCGGATGTAACTTACTTGCAAGTCTTTCTGACGACGCAGTTAGATTTGCGATTAGATCGGTAATGCCGATAGGAATACTTTCAAGCAGACAAGGTTCGATTCGGGAAGGGGTTTCAATAGAGAGTGGCATGCCGATATAAAAATATTACAACACATTGTTTTTAATTGATTAATTATACTATTAATTTTATTTTTTGCCGATCTTTTTGCCGATGAAAGAAATGAACTTAGTATATTGTTTTAATTGATTTTTTTTACTAAAAATAAGACCTATATTCCGATTTCAAATTAACAGGTGGAAAATTGGCCTTGCGCTTTTTGATGGCTGGCAATTATCGGAAGCTTTTTGCCCTTCGCAACCGTTCATGCCAAGTGTCCGCTATATAAATCAACCCACTTTCAGAGGAGCTTGGCCTAATATTGGTTTTTTCATAGCCAATTAAAACATTATGAACGGGGCGAGTTCCCCGTCCAAACTGGAATGCCAAGCATTCAGTTGTTATCCTGACAGTGTATTTTGATTTGAGTTTTAAGAACAGTTAATTAATCTTTTCTAGCATGGCAGATCGTAATATTTCATTTAATCGGCTTTGATAACCCTTACCCTGGCTCTTTAGCCAAGCTAATACATCAGCATCAACACGAACTGTCAATTGCTGTTTAACGGGGCGATAAAACTTTGCGCGTTCTGCTCCCAACCAATCCTGCTCTTGTGTAGAAGGGATATCAGTAAAATCAATTTCTGTTTCGGGCATTGCCTTTAATGCACTTAATTCTTGCAGCATAGACTTAGACATTTTTTTCATAAACTATTTTCTCCATTCTAGTTCCGCGTCTTGCTGAGATAATTCGGATATGTTCAGAATTATCTTCAGTGACTTGCCATGTATGAGCCACCAAAAGCAGAACCACATTACCAACTATACCCATTGTCTACCATCGCTGCTCACCGTTCTCAACTCGATCTTGCCGTGATATAGGTAGTGGATCATTAAATACAAATTGAGCCATTTCAAAACCAACACCGTGCTTTTTTCGATTTGATTCATTTTTTTCTTCATCCCATGAAAACATTTTAAATCCTGTTTAATTTGTAGTTACAGTAGTGTAGTTATATCAATAAGTCAATACAACTATTCTGGCCATCTATTTTTGTTCGTCAAGCCCCGTTAGATCAATAAGTGTTGATGTTAAGTTTTACCCGGCACTTCATTGGCAAAGTTGTCAGGTAACCACCCCCGATTAACGCATTCTCTAAAGCACCATTCCGGCGTTGTTTCCGTTTTATAACTCCAAAAAAACCAGCCCGAATATTTCTCAAAGGTCATCAATTGGGCAGAAGCATAGGCTCGGTAGGCCAGTGACTTTTGAAAGCTGTCCATCGCTTGCAAAGTATCCGTGAAAGGCCCTTCCGCCCAAAGCGAAACAAACTTTAAATGCAGCCCCAAACTCCATTCAGCTACATAAGTTGAATGCCCATCCTGTATGATATCATCGGCTTCGTTCTTCCAATCCACTACTGAACTGCGAATGTGTCCGTAAATATCCAGATCGATGTCAGTCTGAACAAAACACTGGTAACGGTGTATGTCCAACACTACATTGCTAAATTCGGGCTCTGTTAAAAAGCCGGTGTATTCCCGAAATGACCGAAAACCATCGTGATAAACAACAGCCACATCGTTTGCATGGCAGTATTTTCGGATTCGGTGATAAGCCTCTGTGGTATATTTTTTTAATAAATCGGTTTCAATATCCCAGCGTGGCTCATTTAAAACTTCAATAGCCTGTAAGGCAGGTCTGCTGTGGTAGCGCTCGGCCAAACGTTCCAAAATCAGTAAAGAGTAATTGATATAATCTTCTTGGGTGTGCCATTCGCACACATTCAGGATGCCGCCATTGTCAAAGCCGTTTTGGCAACCGGGCGCTGCATGTAAATCCAGCACAATCAGTAAACCATACTGCTCTGCCCAGTCGAAGGCGCGATCAAGAATGGCGACCCCACCCTCAACAAACGGATGTGATAAGGCACCATAAGCCGGATGATACGGATAATCAGCTCCAAACAACCAATGACCCACGGGAATCCGCACGGCATTGATGCCTGTTTTAGCAAGCCAGGCAAAATCCTCTGCGGTAATAAAAGTGTCCCAGTGCTTTTTAAGTGCGGGTTCTGCCTGCGCTCCCAGCTCAACGCAGTAGGAGGTTTCATCCGTTGCCTGAAGACCTTCAAAAAGACTGGGCGTCATCCATTTTTCAAGCACTAGCCAGCCACCCAAATTAACGCCGCGCAATTTCTTGCTGAATTTACTGTCAAGTTCTTGATTCAAAATAGTAACTCCTCAACGGTAGAATGAAGTTTCATAGCACAATCTTCCGGTTATGAAACGCTACGGCAGAAGGTTGATTGGTAATCGATAGCAGCGCAGCGTCAGGCAACTCCTGACAGATAATGCGTAACATTGATACTTCGCCATCGGGATCAAGTGAATCGAAGGCTTCTTGCAAAAGAATCCATTTGGGACGATATAACAGTAAACGCACCAATCCCAAGCGCTGTTGCTGTTCACGAGTCAGTACTTTTTCCCAGGCATCTACTAGTTCAAGTTGTTCCAGCAAGTCCCCAAGCCCGGCTAGTTTAAGCAACTCATTAATTGAAGCTGCGGTAAATGTTTCAGGGGGCGATGGATAGCAAATGGCAGCATGTAGCGTCCCATCGGGTAAATAGGGACGTGGTGGCATGAAGAACATGGGATCACCATCCGGCAATTCAATTCGTCCACGACCCCAAGGCCAGAGACCGGCAATCGCTTTGAAAAGTCGGGCACCTGTAAAAGCATCGCCTGAAACAAGGACACGTTCACCCGGTCTGATTTCGGCATTTAAGCCACAGATAATAACTTTGCCATCGAGCTGAGAGATGCACAGATCATAAAAACACAATACAGAGTTATCCGGTCTTTCCAGCAAAATGCGTTGCGGATCGGGCTTGGCTATTTCCAGATCCAAATCATCCAAAGCCTTAACCAATCCCAAAACACGCTCAACCGAGGCACGCCATTGTGCAATGGGTGCCATATTATTGACCGGCCAGGACAACGCAGCTGACATTTGTTGAAATGCCTGCGCTGATTGCATCAAGGCACCGAGAGTAATGCTCCCAAGAATATAGCGTGGTGCGGCTATCAAGATAGGAACCGCCATAGACAAAACGCCATAGCCTGAGTTAAAGAGAAGAATATTTACCCAAGCTTGGGTTTGACGGTCATAAACAGTAATAATATTTTGAAAAAAATCATGAAAACGCTTTTTCTCATTGATTTCTCCATGAATCAGGGCAATTGCTTGAGAATTTTCTCTAGCCTTCGCCAAGCCAAATCGAAAATTGGCTTCAGCAGTTTGCATGGCGTTTGTTGTCAGAGTTAAAGGTTGGCTTGCCCACCAGCCCAAAACAGAAGCGGCCGATGAATAAATTACCGCCACCCAGACTAAATAGCCATAAACAGTAAATTTAAACAACCCTAAATCAAGAATGACCGTACCGGAAAGCTCCCAGAGAATTTTGGTAAAACTGATAATTAACAACAAGCTATAAAATAGCGTGTGGCAGAGGCTAATGGCCTCATCGGTTGCAATGCGGATATCTTCAGCTATCCGGCCATCCGGGTTATCATGCTCCACGGTTTGTATGTGCAAAACTTGGTAATGACGACCTTTGTTCATCCATTGACCAATTACCCGTTCCGTCAACCAGGAGCGCCAGCCAATTTGCAACTGCCGCTTAACTTTCATGTGCATGGCAGTGACCACCATACTGGCTGCAAAAATTAAAACAAGATAACCAATCTGGGTCAATAGCCCGGACATGGAATGTTGTTCAAGTGCATTGAATAGTGCCGAACTCCATTCTGTAATAATGACGGCAAGCGCCATCTGTAATACAGTAAGAACGATTAAAGCCAATGTCTGATTGCGGATAACCGCCTTATTTTCGGAATTCCAAAAGGGACCCGCTAACCGTAAAAATTGAATAAAAAATCCATTTTGACCTTGCATAGATTAGTCTCCTTGAGAGATAAATATATTAACCACAGAGTAATTATATAAGGGTACATCATCCGGTTATGTTTACTTTCGGTTTTTAACCCTGGATTAAGCTTTCAGCACCCTGTTTGCCGACATTATTCCATTGATATTATCATTAGTTATCGTTTTAACAATATAGTCTTGTTAATTTTAGGTTTGAAAGTTTAATATTAGCTGACAATTGTAAATCAAACGACCATCATTACAGCGACTTGGGATAATAAATTTAAGTGATTTTAAATAGGATGTCTTTACGTTCCCCCGAAAAACCACCCGCTGATTTTCTAAATATAGCCCACCGGGGTGCGCGGGCATTTGCGCCGGAAAACACTTTGGCGGCCTTTCAGAAAGCGAAAACCTTTGCGTGCCAACTGTTTGAAATAGATGTTCGCTTATCAAAAGACGGAGAATTAGTGGTTCATCACGACGAACAATTAACCCGATGCACGAATGTTAAAGCAAAATTTCCGGATCGCACTAGCTATTCTATTTGGGATTTTACTTACGAGGAATTAAACACACTGGATGCGGGCAGCTGGTATATAGAACAGCTATCGTTGCCATACACGCAAAGACAAGAATTTCTGCAAACCTTGACTGACGAAGAATTAGCCCGGTTTGTCAGCCCGGAAGAACGCATAGGCTATGTCTCCGGCAACATAAAGCTGCCCACTTTAAAGCAGACACTAGAATTTGCAAGACACGCTGGCATGATGGTTAACATAGAACTTAAAACACAGCCCAATGTAACGACAGAACTGGCAGAGAAAGTTGTCAAGCTGGTCGAAGTCATGAACATGGAGCATCAGGTTCTGATTTCATCATTTGAGCATGAGCAGTTAAGGAAAGTACGTCAACTCACAAAAACCATCGCTATTGCCGTTTTGACGAATGAGCGCATTGAAAATCTAAATAACTACCTGCAATTACTCGACGCTACGGCTTACCATCCCAATTGCTATAGTGACAGGGATGTAACGGGACTCCGCAAATTAAATATGGATGACATTACCTCGGTTCGTGAAAGTGGGCGTCATGTTAATGTTTGGACGTGTAACAATAAGGACGATATGCGCCAGCTGATTGCGACTGGCGTTACCGGTTTGATTTCCGACTTTCCCAATCGGGTGCAAGAGGTTCTGCTGGCGTATTGACGCGCGGGATAAATCTTAAAAATCATTCACCACGAAGACACGAAGTTTTTCTTGGTGATAAATGAGAGATTATTAATCGCTTACTCTCCCGTATTTTTGCTGGGTGCTATGCAAAAAAAAGAAAACGCGGCGGCAAGATTGCCTTGCCTCCGCTTTTTCAGATTGGCCCAATTGCTGGGTATTAAGCCTATCAATATCAGGCTTTTTTATTGCGACATGAAAAACCCATAAATCCAATCAGAACCAAACAACCATACCGCACACGCCACAGGCACAACGACGATGTCCAGAAACAGGATGTCAGTTGGGATAGAATAACGTCCTAATACGAAATTCAGGTGACAACTCTATTAAGGTTTAATGACAGGTAATACATCTTTTTAATTATTGGTTTTTCTGTTGCCAATCCAGTTGCTTTAGATAAATTTCCAAGCATCAGCGTCACAGCCTACTAAAGGCAGGAGTCAAGACTTTAGCCGTAGATTGGGGAACCAAGATAACAGTTGTCATAAGGTTTTATTTTCTAAATTCAAAAAAGCCGTTATATTACTTGCGAACCTTCATAAAACAAGTTGACCATTTGTATCCCCTTCCCCCAACCCTCTCCAAGAGGGAGAGGCAGCAAGATGCTTAACTTATTTCATGTGCATTGCCTAATCAACTCAAAAATTTTATTTATGCAACTATTAAAAGACAAGCACGTCCTTATCGTGGGCGCTACCGGCAGCATTGGTAGCCGAACCGCCCTGTTGTTGGCCGGTAGCGGAGCCAAGCTGTTTTTAACCGGCAGGAACACGGAAAAACTACAGGCGGTTGCTGACTCTTGTAAGTTACCCCCTGAACGCTGTTTTGCTTTGGATGACTCTCAACCGGGTTCTATAAACGAACTGAAAGAAAGTTATTTTCAGCAATTCCCTGCCATTGATATTTTGATTAATGCCGCCGGTATCGGCATCATCAAATCAATGGATACGCTGGATGAAACTGATTTTTCAAAGACGTTGAATGCTAATTTGGTGACGCCTTTCTTGCTGATGAAAGCCTTTTTACCCGCCATGAAAGCAACCAAAACAGGTCTTATCATTAACATTCCCGGCGTATTAGGCAAGGTGCCCATGGCCGGTGCAGCGGCTTATTGCGCCAGCAAATACGGACTGGTAGGCATGATGCAAAGCATACGGGAAGAAGTGAAACGCACCGACATCCGCATCACCAATTTATTTCTCGGCGGTGTGGACTCTGCTTTTTGGGATACCATTGACCTGAAAGTGCAACGGGAAAAAATGCTTCAAGCTGACGAAGCCGCCAAAGCCATCTGGTTTTTATGTCAACAACCAGACAGCGGTGTCGTGAGTGAAATGGTGCTCCAGCCTTTTTAATCACCAGGCTATTTGATAAGTTTTACTGGCACACAAGCGATTTCCTGCCAAGCAGGACGCTTGAGTGCCATTGCTAGTTAGGTAACTCGCAATAAATAACACCCGCCATGTTTCGCAATACTACTGTTTAGCTGAGTAGTGCGCATCGCGCACCACAGCCATGCCAAAGAAAGAGTCCTAATTACGCTACAGGTAGAAAAAATAATAGATTGTAATGCAAGTTTAGTAGATGCGGTTTTAGGTGCGCGATGCGCACCCTACCACTTAACGCGGGACATAGTCGAGACTTAACCGTTCGTCCTGAGCGTGTCGAAGGATGAGCGGTTAAGTCGTTCATGGTTCGACAAGGCTCTTCTGAGAACAGACGAAGGGCTCACCACGAACGGCTTAACCTAAAACTGTCCAGTCTTAAGTTGGTAGCAACTTAATGGCAGTGACTTACCTGTCACCTTGTCAGTTTGGAATACAAACCTAGGTTTGTACTCCGGCTTTTAGGTAACTTACCATAAATAAGCCCCAACTTTATAGTCTCCACACGCTTTGTATACAGCATTGTAGAAATCATTTATTCAGTCGGTGATGCCCCAGAGTCAGGCAATGATTGGGGGGTATTTATTGCAAGTTAGCTTATTGACGTTCACGCTGTCCGTATTGATATTTAAATTTACGTTTTAACAAGCCGGCCGGATCATCAGGGATTCTTTTGAGCCATTGCTCATTGGCTTGCTGTTCTTCATCTGAAGGCTTTGCGTTGGCAGGTGTGGGTTTAGGTTGCTCTTTACCTTCATCTTTTTTCTGTTCGGCCTGTTTAGCTTGTTCAGTATCCGGTTTTTTTTCTTCAGGCTTCTTTTGTTGCTCTTTATCTTCGTCAGCCTTCTGCTCCTCGCCTTTTTGCTGTTCCGATTTTTTCTCGTCTGACTGTTCGGGCTTTTGTTCAGCGGCTTTCTGCTCTTCCGATTTTTCTGATTTATCATCAGACTTTTTTGGGTCGGAATTTTCTTTGGACTGTTGTTGCTTGTCGTCCTGTTTTTTATCTTGCGGCTTTTGTTCCTGCTTTTGTTTTTCCAGTTCTTTTTCTACCAGCGCTTTATTGTATTTGGCATCGGCGTCATCCGGGTTTAGCGTCAACGCTTTTTCGTAGGCTTTGACAGCCTCTTCCAACTGGCCTGATTGTGCCAGTGCATTGCCCTGATTGTAAGCACTTAAAGCGGTCTGGTTAACTTTCAGGCTATCCAATGCTTTGTCATATTCGCCCGCTTTATAATGCGAGGCCGCTTTCCAGTCAGGATTTTTAAATAAATTTGCCGCTTGCTCAAATTGATTATTTTTGTAGGCCTGTTGCGCCTGTTGATCTTTGTTCTGCCATAAATCCTGCCATTCAAAGGCATAACTGTTTTTAGGCAGCGGTAATAACAACAACAAACCAACACATAACAAACCTTTTCTAAAGCTCAAAGCCGCCAGAGGTAAAACCAGTAATAACAACCAAGGCCCTTTATCTTCCCACTGATCCAGCAATAAATTTTTGTTTTCCTTGCCTTCCTGTTGTACCGGCTTATCTGCGGCTGATAACAAGGTTTGAATATCCGCGTCATTGGCCGTTATGGTTTGATAAACGCCCTTGCCTGCCTGTGCCAGCTTTGCCAAAGCACTGGCATCCAACTTGGGAACGACAATAGTGCCTTGTTCATCTTTCAAAAAACCACCCTCAGGCAGCGCGACCGGTGCGCCCTCCGTAGTACCCACGCCCAATATTGACAGCGTATAGTTATCAAGCGCTTTTACCGTAGCCAGTATTTTATCACTATCAACGCTATCCGTCACCAACACTATCTGCCCTTTTTGCAATCCTGATTGTTTAAACAATTCAACCGCTTTTTCCAGCACAATCGAGGTATTATTGCCTTCACTGGGCATAATATCGGTAGTCAGTGCTGATAATTGGCTATCGATGGTTTCAGTATCATCGGTCAGCGGGGTAACGGTAAACGCAGCACCGGCATAAACCAATAACGCCGTTTGACCATCTTTGCGCTGCTTTAAAATATCGGCAATTTTGTAGCGTGCCCGAATCAAGCGACTGGGCTTAATATCCTCGGCATCCATGGAGCGCGATAAATCCAGCGCGATCACCAAGGCCGATTCATTTCTAAAAACAGGCGAAGGCAACCGTTGCCAGGTTGGCCCTGCCAAGGCAATGATGACCAATAAAGCGGCAAAGGCACCGGTTGTTAATACCCAGCGACTGGGGTTAACGGCCTTTTCCTGCAATAAAAACGGCAACAATTCCGCATCGCACACAGCCGACCAGTTGCCCTGACTCAGCTTGTTTCTTAACATTAACGTTACCATCACTACAAAAGGAATGATTGCCAGTAACCAGTAAGGCCGGATAAAGTGAAAGTCAGCCAGATTCATGACAACCTCACGCGCGACAGGCCAATAAAACCGGCCAAACCCAGCGCCAGCGCTAACGGCCAATAATACAATTCACTGCGCGGCCTGAAGTATTGTTTGTCTTTTTCAACAGGCTCAAGCTTGTCCAGCAACATATAAATATTATTCAGCTCATCGGCATTTCTGGCCCGAAAATAACGGCCACCGGTACTTTCTGCGACTTTAACCAAGGTATTTTCATCCAAATCCCTTGAAGGGTTCACTTTGCGGTTACCAAAAAAACTGCGCACGATCATTTCATCTGCCCCCACGCCAATGGTGTATATTTTTAATTGGTTGGCGGCCGCCAATTCAGCGGCTTTTAAGGGCGAGACTTCGCCAGCGGTATTGGCACCATCCGTTAACAACACCAAAACACGGCTATTGGCCGGTTGATTTTTAAGGCGCTTAACCGCCAAACCAATCGCATCACCGATGGCCGTATTGTCACCCGCAAGCCCGATGACCGATTCATCCAACAAGGTTTGCACGGTTTTTCTGTCAAACGTTAAAGGCGTTTGCAAATACGCCTGCGTACCAAACAATATTAAGCCCACCCGGTCACCGACACGCCGGTTAATAAAATCACTGGCGACCGATTTGATAGCGGTCAGTCGATCGACGGGGTTTTTGTTAATCATAAAATCCTGTTCTTCCATACTGGCCGATAAATCCACTGCCAGCATCAAATCCCGACCACTCACACCTTGTTCAATCGGCTCGCCCAGCCATTGTGGCCGTGTGCAGGCCACAACCAATAAAAACCAAGCGATTGCCGCCAGCAATAACGGCCATTTTTGATCCTGGGACACAGCCTGTGTTTTACCTTCAGAAAAATCATCCAGAAACGGGACTTTTAACGCCGCCTGTTCCACAGGATTGTTTGCAGGAACCAGCCAACGGATTAATAAAGGCAAAGGTAAGGCCGTCAACAGCCAGGGCCACTCAAAATGAATCATGATGTTTGTTTTCTTTTCGTGGTTTTGGTTTGGGCGTTAAGCCAATCTTCACACAGGCTGATAAGTTGGGCAATTTCCGGTTCGG
>CAIMDR010000379.1 GCA_903839795.1 uncultured Methylococcaceae bacterium
CCCGACATTTTCACTCCAATAGAATAAATATAAAACAGGATTCATTATGAAGTTACAAGTTGTGATTCATTCTGCTGAAGAGGGTGGGTTTTGGGCAGAAATTCCTGCTTTTGTCGGTTGTGTTTCGGAAGGTGAGACATTAGAAGAAACCCTGTCAAATGTTAAAGAAGCGGCCGAGGGATGGTTAGAATTTGCCGCTGAAAATTAAGATGACCTACCATATTGTTATTGATACCAATGTAATTATTGCTGCGATGCGCTCTAAACGAGGAGCATCGAATTTGTTATTACAATTATTAGGGACAGGTGATTGGCAGGCACATATTTCTATTCCTCTGGTATTGGAGTATGAAGAAGTTTGTCGTCGTTTATTACCTCCTTTAGGGTTAAGCCACGAACAAATTAATGATTTTTTAGATTATTTTTGTACTATTTGTCATCCTCACAAAATTTTTTATCTTTGGCGGCCTTATCTTAAAGATGCCGATGACGATTTTTTACTGGAGTTAGCTGTTGAAGCAGGAGCTGACTTTATTGTGACATTTAACAAAAAAGATTTTGTTGGAGTAGAAAAGTTTTCCATTCAAGCTTTAACTCCTAAAGAGTTTTTACAAAGAACAGGTGATTTATCATGACTCAATTAAATATAAGCATTCCCGATTCAATATATAAAAGTGTTCAGGCATTGGCTACTCAAGAAGAGATATCGATTGATCAATTTGTAGCCTTGGCATTAGGCGAGAAAATGTCTGCGTTAATGACTGAAGATTATTTATTACAGAGAGCAAAACGCGGGCAGCGTGATAAATTTTTAGCGGTATTGGCTGCCGCTCCCGATGTTGATCCTATTGAAGATGATTGGCTTGGCAATCGCACTTAGCCAGGTCAGGCACGGCTTTTTGTGCCCGACATTTCCACATTGGAATAGATTAATAGTGCTGGACAACGTGTCAATATTTCGTTTTTGTCCGTTGATAATGTTGGGCAACGAAAAGCTGTTGCCCAACCTACATGACTGGTTACATCTTGTCAATTTAAAGCACAAACCAAGGTTTGTACTCCGGCAATTTGGAGTGCAAACCTTGGTTTGTATGCAGTAGAGTAGATCGAGCATATCTTTTTGTGCCCGACATTTCCACAACAAAATATGTTAATGGCGTTGGACAAAGTATCGATATTTCGTTTTTGTCCGTTGATAATGTTGGGTAACGAAAAGCTGTTGCCCAACAAGACTGATTAATTATAAATAAAACCCATAACCTAAAGGATAAAAAATGACCGAAATTAGCCGTGTTGCCTTGTTTGGCAAATTAAATACCGTCTGTTACAAAGGCATAGAAGGCGCTACCGTATTTTGTAAAATGCGCGGTAATCCTTATGTTGAATTGGTGCATTGGTTACACCAGATATTGCAATTACAAAATTCGGATTTACACCTTATCATCCGCGAATTTAATCTTGATCCTTCTCGGCTTGCCAAAGATTTTACTGATGCTTTGGATCGTTTGCCCAGAGGTTCCAGTTCTATCTCCGATTTATCTGCGCATATTGAAGATGCCGTTGAACGTGGCTGGGTATTTGGTACGCTGATGTTCGGCGAATCACAAGTGCGTTCAGGCCATTTGATCGTCGGTATTTTAAAAACCAAAAGCTTAAGCCATGTCTTGCAAAGCATTTCCAAAGAATTTGATAAAGTTAAAGTCGAGACCTTAACCGAACGTTTTGATGAACTGCTCAG
>CAIMDR010000380.1 GCA_903839795.1 uncultured Methylococcaceae bacterium
GCTGGAATGCTGACACCTGAACCGTTCAAAGAAGCCACCCTATCGGAGTGTAGTGACGCGGGAGGTTTATTTTTACTCTATCTCCTTAGTTGTCATCAAATTTACTTGTTGTTTTCTTAGTGCGTGGCTTAATTTTGTTGTTTTTCTTGCCTTTAGCCGCTCTTCAATTAATATAAATTCCAATTTTAACTTTTCCTATTCTGCTTGAACTTCTCAATTTGAAAGGGATTTTTTCTAACCTCTACATTTATGCTATTTCAATAAAGCAATAATCCACATTGATTTTCCGATGTTTAACTATTCAACGTATAATTAATCTTTACTTTCGAAATGCTTTATGTTTTTCTGTAAGTTACGTAAATACAGCTCACCTTAACGGATTAAATACCAATGACCATAATTGATCGACTCATCACTGTTAGTAACACACTGTTTTTACTGGTTATTTCTACCTTAGTGTTGATGCCTATCAACGTCCAGGCGCAAAGTGCTGAAGATCCCGACGGCCTGTATAAACAAATTCAGTCACTGCAAGGTCTTATGGCTATTAAGATCACTGGTTTGGAAAAAATCCAGAATGATGAGAAAGTCTTAACGGGTGGCAGTTTGGAACAGCAACTTGAACAACTCTTGGCTTCGTATAACCACATTGTCAGTAGAAATACCAAAGGAGAAATTGAGCGCATCGTCATTATTAATAAAAAACAAAAAACAGACGCTGAGCGCATTATTTTACCCACCACTCTGCAAGGCAATCATTTTATGGTGTCCGTGTCGATTTCAGGTCATGACGGCAACTGGCAAACGATGGATATGATTATCGACACAGGTGCCGATTTAATCGTTTTACCCGAATCCATGATCAAGCCGTTAGGTCTTGAGAATAGCACGTTTACCCGCCAAAAAATGCAAACAGCCAACGGCATGACCGATGCAAAAGTTGGCATGTTGGAGGAACTGAGGGTTGCCGGGGAAACCGTTGAGAATGTAGAAGTAGCTTTTATTGCCGATAATCTTTTAGGCAAAAACCGCTTATTGGGAATGAGTTTTTTAGGGCGTTATCAAATAAACATTGATGACAAATCCCAATTGATTACGTTATTTAAAAAATAAGGCACATTGTGAAGAGCAGTGGGCAAACAAAGTCTGCCCACTCAAATTGGAACATGCTTTATTAACTCTTGGAATCTTTTTTGGATTTCTTTACCGCTTTCTTTTCTTTAGGACTTAATGCGGGTTTTTTCTTGTCTTCTTTATTGCTTTTTTGTTCTTTGCTCATGGCGTTTTCTCCAACTAGTTGAGGGGATTTTTCTAAGAACTCATGCAGATGGCACCAGAATGCCAGTTTTTTAAAGATTATCAAGGCAACGCTTGATAACCACATACAGAAACTGAAGCATACTCTTATACTCCAAAAAGAACAACTTTAGGCGGCTATCAACATAACGTTAAAACTCATTCTATAGGTGATTGCTTATGCCTGGCCCCATGCTCCGGCGTGGAGTGATCGAGAAATGGCGTAGGCTGGAATAAGACTTTTCGAGCGTAAGCGAGAATAAGCGTTTCCGGCATCCGGTACTGGCATTCCCACACCGGAGTTTGGGAACGATAGATCGCTTCCACCA
>CAIMDR010000381.1 GCA_903839795.1 uncultured Methylococcaceae bacterium
CACCCGAGTTCAAGTCGAGCATCCCGTTACAGAAATGATAACCGGCTTTGACATCGTTAAAGAGCAACTACGCATTGCGGCAGGAGAACGGTTATCCATCACTCAGGATCAAGTCAAAATTACCGGCCATGCTATTGAGTGTCGTTTAAATGCCGAAGACCCCAAAACTTTTATGCCCTGCCCCGGCACTATTGACCAGTTTCACATGCCGGGTGGCCCGGGTATTCGCTGCGAAACGCATATTTACAATGGCTATAAAGTACCGCCTTATTATGATTCAATGATAGGCAAACTGATTGCTCATGGTGAAGACCGTAAAAGTGCGATTGCCCGTATGAATACCGCACTTAGTGAAATAATCATAGACGGCATTAAAACCAATATCCCGCTACAACAGGATATTATGAATGACAGCGCTTTTGGAATAGGCCAACAAAACATCCATTATCTGGAAAAGAAACTGGGGATTCATTAGGCCTTAAAAATTACCAGCCGTTAATAAAAACATTCTGGAGTAATTTATGACTTCTATTCTGGCAATTGAACAGGCTGTCCAGCAGCTACCTGCACACGATTTAGCTGAGTTCCGACGCTGGTTTGCTCAATTTGACGAAGCTGCCTGGGATGCCCAGATTGAAGCCGATGCCGGCGCGGGCAAGCTGAACGCGCTGGCGGCTGAAGCACTGGCTGAATATAAAAATGGCACGGCGCGTGAGCTTTGAAGCATTTTACCTCTTCAAAGTTCTGGCAACATTTTGACGCTTTGCCTGCCAATATTCAGCAACAAGCACGCGATAGCTATGAACTGCTCAAACAGAACCCGCAACATCCCTCGTTGCAATTCAAGTCCGTTAAAAATGGAGCATTTCGTAGCGTTCGCGTCAGCTTAGGATATCGCGCCCTTGGCGTTCCAATTGATTTAGGTGTGCAGTGGTTTTGGATTGGCAGCCATGCCGACTATGATAAATTGCTTAATTAGGGTAAGTTCGCATGAGAAATTACACGGCAATTATTGAGCGATGTCAGGATACAGGGCTTTATATCGGTTTTATCCCCGAATTCCAAGGGGCGCATACGCAAGCGGAAACCCTGGATGAACTCAATCAAAATCTTCGGGAAGTTGTTGAAATGTTGCTTGAGGATGGTGAGCAGATATTGGTTTAACGGTTGAGGAGCTTCTTAAAGCTCAAGCCAAGTAGGGACCTGGCTTAATTAAATGAAAAAGCAATAGCAAAACATAAGCTGTTTATCATGCATGATTTGCGTGTTATCCAGACCCAGATAATAACTTTTAGGCACAAGCGGAGAAATTGTTAAAAGAATTTTCCAAGAAACAACGTGGAGTAAAATTATGAAACTTAAAGTGATCATTCATGAGGCCGAAGAAGGTGGCTATTGGGCTGAAGTTCCAGCAATTCAAGGCTGTGCCACTCAAGGGGATACTTTTGAAGAACTAATATCCAATTTATATGAAGCGGTTGAAGCTTGCTTATCTATTGATTTGGAAGAAGTCGTAATCTCTGGAAAAGATAAAGTGCTGGAACTTGCGGTTTGAAATCCATTTCGGGAAAAGCTTTTGCGCGGCTACTTGAGCGCCGAGGCTGGAAACTCATCCGAGTTAGTGGTAGCCATTATATATACATGATCACCGGGAGTCCGGCTAGAATTTCCTTGCCTATACACGGCAATGAAGACTTGAAACTTGGCTTACTTAAACATTTTATGAAAGTAGCGGATATTTCAGAAAATGAACTTTGAAATCAAGCATGGAACGTTTGAAGACCTCACATTTCACAAAGCGTAATTGACGTGTTTGCAAAACAAATATGCCAACGTTATTAATTCATGAAGGCTTTAAATTTTTCTTTTATGCAAATGAACATGAGCCTAAGCACATTCATGTTATGAAAGGCGGTGATTTTGCTAAAATAGAATTAGCATCATTAAAAGTTATTAACAATTACATGAAGCAAAAAGATATAAAGAAAGCTCTCCTGGTTGTGGCAAATCATAGCGTTGACAAGAGAGGAAATGGGATGAATATTTCAGTTAAAGTTAAAGGTAAAGCAGTGCATTTTGATGACCGTTATTTGCATGTGGAACTTGAAGATGGTCGCATAATATTGACTCCCATGTCATGGTACAAAGAACTGCAAGCGGGTACATTCAAACAACTGACTAATTACCAATTTATTTGTCAAGGCACCGGCATAGAATGGGCTAAACTGGATTATCATCTGAGCATTGAAAGCATGTTGTTGTCACAAATAAACCAAAAAGCTGCGTGACAGGACTACTTGGCTGGAGAATAAACCATGTCACAAGAACAAATTATTAATGAAATTAATCATATTCCAAGCGACAAACTTAGCGAACTTTACAATTTAATCCATTATTTTCGCTTGGGTTTATTGTACGAACAACAGGAATTGAACACGAAAAAAGCCTATCCCTTGCGCGGGGTAAAAATTCGTTATGATGACCCTTTTGAATCCTTTGCAGTAAATGATTAGCCGTAGGCCGGAATAAGCTGGTTGTAGCACTAGCGAAAACCGGCGTTTCCGGCACAACGGTGCGCGAGGCTGCCGGAAACGCTTATTCTCGCTGACGCTCGAAAAGTCTTATTCCGGCCTACAGTTTGTGTGCTTCGTGAACCTACAATCCATCCCTTTAAACAAAGCATCTATATTATGGCCTGGCATCAAATTTCCGTTATCACCAATGAAGACACTGCTCCACAACTGGCCGATTTTTTTAGCAATCTCGGTGCCGTATCCGTTACTTATATGGATGCCGAAGACGAACCGGTTTATGAACCGGCTATCGGTGAAACCAAAATATGGAGCAACACGCAGGTTATCGCACTTTATGAATTGGATGCTGATCCGGAACTGATAAAAACCCAGGTATTGCGACAGTTTAAGGAAGACGAGTTACACAACTGGCTGTATGAAGCGGTTGACGATCAGGAATGGGAGCGTGCCTGGATGGAATACTACAAGCCAATGAAGTTTGCCGACAAACTTTGGGTTTGCCCAACCGATCAGGAACAACACGAACCCGGTACGGTTTGCCTAACGCTAGACCCCGGACTTGCCTTTGGCACAGGCACGCATCCAACCACGGCTTTATGTCTGGAATGGCTGGCCAGTCACGACTTAACCGATAAAACAGTCATCGATTACGGCTGTGGTTCGGGCATATTGGCGGTTGCCGCGATATTGCTGGGCGCTAAAGTCGCAC
>CAIMDR010000382.1 GCA_903839795.1 uncultured Methylococcaceae bacterium
ATCAATCTGAAAAATATCCAGATAATATTCCGTTAACGCATGGTTTGGGGCAGTGCCTTGAACTTGTCGATAAGGCTTTAAACAACGCCAGGGTTTGAAGGTGTAATGCGTTTCAAAAAGTAAGCCCGCTTCTTCGCGTAACTCCCGTTTTAGGGTTTCCGGTAAGGCGTTTTTGATTAACCCGGAATCGTGTGCTTGCAACTCTTTAAGTAAGGCCGCTTTGTCAGTGCTGGGGATGTCTTGTTGATTGGCTCGGCCGCCGAGTAAGCCATAATCGCCTGCTGATTTATCAAAGCGTTTTTGCGTGTCTTCGCGTTGATAAAATAATATTTTGCCGTCCAGTTTGATTATGCTCCAGGCAACGTAACAGTAGCGGATGGGTTGTGCCTGTTGACTTGCGTAGTTCTGGTATCGAGCGGTTTCTACAACGTTCAACACATCGCGTTGTTGATTTTTCTTGTCATTGGAAACACCTTGGGTATTCCAAAAGTTAGGTGCAAATAAATATGACTCGCCATCGCTCAGTGCCGTCAAAACCGATAGCGCCATTAATTGCGCCGGAAAAGACACAAAACACCAGTCGCCTTTTTGTAAATATTCGGTATTTAAAACCGCCAAGGTATCCAGCAGGGTTTCCAGCAAGGCAACCGTATTTTCAGCAAGCGCACGCTCAATCGAGTGTTGCCGGCATAGCGTGTCAATCAAGACATCGCGTGGAACGCTGTAAAAATCACCGTCTTCTTCGGCAAAGCGGGGAAGGTGAGGGATAAGTGATTGGATTAATGGTGCAGACATGTGATTTCCAAGCTATTTATTCTAAATTCCATGATGAAATACCTAGACTTTTCGTGGCTGGTTTTGGCCATGCAGGCCCCAATCGACATCTTCACGAATAAAGCGTTCGGTCATCGATTCACGGTGCGATTCCAGATAACGGCGCATTGATTCGGAGATCAAGTCATCCATATTGGCTACCCAGCCCTGTTGCACCCAATAGCGTGCTTGTTGCAAGAGTTGGTCGGGGATTTGGATTTGAACGGTAGTCATTATTTACTCGGCTGTTAAAGTTTTGAACTGATAAATATCGGTAATTAGCTGTTAAGAAGCAGCCGATTGATACCATTCCAGCAAATGAAACCATTGGTTATTGTTTAACCGAAAGGCAGAAAAATCAGCTTTATCTACCGTTAAAATCTGCTGTTGCTGATACTTATTGGCTAACCAGACCACTGCCGCATCGGTAAAGTCAATATCATGATCAGCGTATTTTTCAATGGTCTGTGCTATTTCTTGGTAAGCGGTTACAGGAATATCAACAACTTGAATTCCGCCACAGACCACCCAGTTTAATAAAGCTATTTTTGCTTTGGTATCTAAAAAATAACAACATTCGACAATAACAGGGGCAGCCGTTATTAACGCCTGTTCATTTTTCTGTAAAAAATTTAAAGCTTGCTGGTGCAGTTTATCGCGGCGAATATACAATGCGACTAAAAAGCCGGTATCAACGATCAGCATTATTAGTAAACCGTGCTTTTAGCAAATCTTTAGTCTGTTGTGCAATATCACCTTCGTGGGTTTGGTCTGAACCAAAGCCGTCTTTACCCAGTTCATAAGGGGTTAATGGTTTGTTAGTCATTGATAATAAGCGTTCGAGTGCTAAACGAATCGTTTCGTTTTTGGAAAGGTGATGCTGTTGACAATAAATAGTTAACTGCTGTTCCAGGTTGTCGGGTAATTGAATGGATAAAGACATGATTGCTCCTCTTAATATTTCACGATTATAGTCAGTGTGTTGTTTGCATAATCTTTCACTTTATGAAAAACTGCGGCTGTAGATATGCCGTGCCAATTCAAAAGCTATACCGGTTTTTGATAATGAAAATGTTTAAATTGATAATTTAAAGTGGTGAAGTCGTTAATTGTAAGTATTCAGTCCCCCTCTTTGTAAAAGAGGGGTTAGGGGAGATTTTATTAGATAAATCCCCCTCAATCCCCCTTTTTCAAAGGGGGAGGTGAATACTTGCCTTTAATTTGCTCATCATTGAATGGAATATAAACCCCACAGCTAGAAGTTAAAAACCAAAAGGTTTGATAAAGTCCTTTAATAAGAAATTCACTCTCAGTTGTCTTTTTTTATTTTTTTGCAGGTTATTTAAAGCATTATGAAAATTAATGGCTTGCCAAGTGTTACCCGTTTTTTTTAGTAAAGCTGCGTAGTTTTCAACTAAAGGCATATCCCTGTCCTTTAGGGGTTTTATAATCTCTTTTCTTAGGACTATTTACGCCCTACTTTGCCAATGTTGCATTATCAAAGGGCGTATTTTAGCGATAACCAAAAAATCTTTATCATCATGGAGTAATATCAAACGATTTTCTAACGCTATTTGAGCAATACAACAATCTATAGGGCTACGCACTGTTAATCCCTGACGGCGCAGATCAAAATACAGCCGTGCCGCTGCCTGCCATGTACTTGATTTGGGTTCAATATATGTTTGTCCTTCAAGATAACTACTGAGTGGCAACCGTTCACCCCCCTAACCCAAAATTAAAAAACTATTGACCTAAAAATCATATATAGACTTTCAGATAAATAATTTCCAAGTGCTGTGCAGAA
>CAIMDR010000383.1 GCA_903839795.1 uncultured Methylococcaceae bacterium
GGATACCATCCCTTTGAGGGATGTTATCCGTGTGAGTTAAATTGTCGTGTAGTGGAAGTTTAATTTCTGAAAGACTATATGCTGACCTGAATAAAAGTATTGATGACTGTTTTATTTCGTAATGTGATGAGGCAATTTTTTGTGCAGCACAATCAAATTGCCGGTGCCATCATAATAAGCATGAACATCATCCATTAAATTCTTCACCATGTGTATTCCTAGTCCGCCGATTGGACGCTCGTTACTATCAAGCGCCAGGTTGGGGGGAGTGACTTGCATGAAAGGGTCAAAGCGGGGCGCGTCATCTTTGAGAAGAATTTCCAGGCATTCGTCGGATAGACTTATTTGTATCTGTATAAACCGATCAGCGGCATCCTTAAGGCCGTGGTGAATGATGTTGGTTATCAACTCTTCCAGACACAAGTTGGCAAAGAAAGCCAGATTATAATCGGGTAGAACCTTATTGACTGCATCAGTAAGTTTTTTGATTTCGTTGAGTCGGGCAGGCACCCGGTAATCCAGCACCATTCGCTTGTTGTGTCCGCAATGACCGGGATTCTTGAGTTTATCTTCCGGAAATCGGATAGGTTTGTTTGATTCCGTCATAATTAATACCTGAATATCAAAGTAGTATTTTAACCATTGCCCATTCGTTTTTATATGTTTTGGGGTCTTTTTGCTAAATAACCGTGTTTAAGGTTTTTTTGCATCAGGCGATAGCCAATAATGAATAGGCCTTTACTGCGTAGAATTTGCGAATCAGCCCTTTCTCAAAATAACCACACAAGCTAAATCGTGCTTCCTGATTTCAATACCAACAAAACCCGCTTCGGTGTAAGTATTCACAGCCCCCTTTGAAAAAGGGTTACTGAGGGGATTTATCTAATAAAATCTCCCCTAACCCTCTTTGCCAAAGAGGGGAACTGAATAATTACGTTTCGGTAGGTTAAGTCGTTACGAATTATGATGATTTTTTGTTTTTATGGGATAATTTAAATTACCTATCCCACATAAAACTGATCATTAACCTAATCGCCATGACTTTTCCAACTATTGAATCCTTTGTCCGTAATGCGCCTTTAGCCCGACTGCAACGTTTGCCGGGTAATACCAGTAATACTATTTTAGCCAAGCTGGAAGGTAATAATCCGGCTGGCTCAGTTAAAGACTTGCCCGCGCTGAGTATGATTAAACATGCCGAAGCCAGAGGCGAGATTAAACCGGGTGACCGCTTGATTGAAGCAACAAGTGGTAATACCGGTATTGCCTTGGCGATGGTGGCCGCTATTAAAGGTTATAAAATGACCTTGATTATGCCCGACAACATGAGTGATGAACGTAAGGCATCAATGAAAGCTTATGGTGCTGAAATTATTCTAACACCCGCAGCGGGCAGTATGGAAGCTGCCATTGATTTAGCAAGGGCAATGGAAGCGGAAGGCAAAGGACGGATTCTGGATCAGTTTGGAAACCCTGATAATCCACTCGCTCATTATGAAAGTACCGGGCCGGAAATCTGGCAAGACACGCAGGGTAAAGTCACTCATTTTGTGAGTTCGATGGGGACTACAGGTACGATTATGGGTACCTCAAAATATCTTAAGGAGCAAAATCCGGCGATTCAGATTATTGGCGTACAACCGAAAGGGGATTCTAAAATCCCCGGCATCCGACGCTGGCCGAAAGAATATTTACCCAAAATTTATCAACCAGATCGGGTAGACCGGATTATCGATGTCGATCAACAAGCAGCTGAAAATACCACCCGCGCTTTAGCGGCTGAAGAAGGTATTTTTGCCGGTGTATCATCCGGTGGTGCAGTTTCTGCCGCTTTAAGATTGTCTGAAGAAGTTGAAAATGCAGTGATTGTAGTGATTATTTGTGACCGGGGTGACCGGTACTTATCAACAGGTATTTTTCCTGCTTAATGTTGTTGAAGTTAAGAGCCTGTACAATACCGGTAATCTTTACTGCTCGCCGGGTGAGTTAACCTCAATCCGGCGCGTGGTATCAATCCTCTAAAAGTTGGAATCAAAAATAAGAATGGCCAAGAAAAGATCAAGAAAGAAGCAATTACCGGAAGAGCCGGTTAAAGTCACCATAGAATCCTTGGCCCATGATGGTCGTGGCGTTGCGCATGTCGACGGAAAAGTGATATTTATTGATGAAGCGTTGCCGGGTGAAGAGGTAGAGTTTGTTTACACTGATAGCCGTAAAGATTATGCAGAAGGCAAAGTGGTTGCTCTGCTAAGTCGGGCGGCTGACCGGGTTGATGCCTTATGCCCCCATTATGGCGTTTGCGGTGGTTGCAGTTTTCAGCATGTCGAATCAACAGCACAAATCAGGATTAAGCAAGAGTTACTGGCTGAACAATTTAAACGCATCGGCAAAGTTGAGATGCCTGAATTATGGGAACCTTTAGCGGGGCCGCATTGGGGTTATCGCCGCAAAGCGCGTATGGGCGTTAAATATGTGGCTAAAAAAAATCGCGTGCTGGTGGGGTTTAGAGAAAGACGACATCCCTATTTGGCTGAAATTGACAGTTGTATTGTGATGCATCCGATAGTCGGCACAAAGTTATTAGCCTTGGGTGAAATGATTGCCGAATTGACCATCAGGGACAAAATTCCCCAGATAGAAGTGGCTATTGGTGATGACCAATGTGTACTGTCTATTCGTGTGCTGGAGCCACCCACCGATGCCGACAAGGAACTGATGCGAACTTTTGGTCACGCGCATAATATGAGTTTGTGCCTGCAATCCAAAGGCCCCGATACGATTGTACCGTTGGACGGCGAACCGGAAATCATACCGACTTATGCGTTGCCCGACCAGAATTTGGAATTTAAATTTAAACCCGCCATGTTTACCCAGGTTAATTATGACATTAACAAACAAATGATTAATCGGGTGCTGGAGACGTTAAATCTTAATGAAAACGATACCGTACTGGATTTGTTTTGTGGCTTGGGTAATTTTACCTTGCCGATGGCGAAATTTGCCGGACGCGTCGTTGGGGTAGAAGGGGATCAACCGTTGGTTAATCATGCCAAAGAAAATGCACGTCATAACGGCATCACCAATGTTGAATTTTATGCCGCCGATTTAAGCAAAGATCTGAGCGATCAACCCTGGGCCAATCAAAAGTATAACAAGATTATGCTGGATCCCTCCAGAGCCGGTGCCTCCGAGGTTTTGCAACATTTTAAAAAATGGCAGCCTGAGCAAATTGTTTATGTATCCTGTAATCCCTCAACGCTTGCCCGTGATGCCGGAATCCTGGTTAACGAACTGGGTTATAAACTGGTTAAGGCTGGAGTAATGGATATGTTTCCACAAACAGGCCATGTGGAATCGATAGCCTTGTTTGAAAAGTAAATAACGCGCAAGTACAAAATAACACGTTGCCTTGATGGTGCAAAGCACCATCAAGGCAACGTGCTGTTTTGTGGAACCAATGCCTTACTCACAATCCATAATCTTTCATATCTAACCTTCCAAAACCGTCTAATCATTTACTGGTTTGTGTATTTTTTAATAAAAATATAACGGAGAATCAATATGAGTGGAAAAAAAGTTATAGAACCCCCATTAGATAATCAAACACCATTGCTTGATCGTAACAACGTGGTGAATACGGTGCGTAAATGGGGCGATGTCAGTACTGATGGCCTATTGGATGCCAAATGCCAAATTTTTACCGATCCACACATTGACGGTCTCATTGGCTATCGCATTGAAGCCGGTAATGCCGTGGTTTTTGGTGATCCGGTATGTGCCGCAGATGATAAACCAAGGCTTGCTCAAGCATTTCAACAGTTTTGCCGGGATCAGAAAATTGGCGTTGTTTATCTTATTGTGTCAGAGGAATTTGCCAACTGGGCCGCTCAAAATATGCGTTCTGTTTTGATTGATTTTGCCGAGAGATTTGAATTAAATCCCCAGAGCAATCCCGTTGACCATACCGGATCAAATCCCGGTTTAGTGCGTAAAAAAGTGAGGCATGCCCTTAAAGAAGGTGCTTCTGTACAAGAATATTTAGGTGATGATCTTGCCATTGAAAAAGCAATAGAGAACGTTGCAATAACCTGGCAAAAAGCACGACCTGGGCCACAGGTCTTTTTAGCTAACTTTACGTTTTTTAATGATCGTGTAGGCAAGCGCTGGTTTTATGCCAAACAAGGCGAGAAAATAGTGGGCATGTTAATACTCAACCAACTACAAGCGCAAAATGGATGGTTTTTAAATAACGTCATGATAACCAAAGACGCACCTCATGGTATCTCGGAATTATTGATCATCTCGACGCTACAAGCGTTGGAAAAAGAACAGTGTCAATCAGTGATAATAGGTCCGGTTCCGAGGCAACAACTGGGTAAAATCAGCGGATTAGGCCAATTTTCAGTAACTTCTCATTAGTTACAGGTAAAATCTAAGATTCAGGTTAAAATAGCCGCATGGATTCACTCAAGCC
>CAIMDR010000384.1 GCA_903839795.1 uncultured Methylococcaceae bacterium
CCCTCTTTGACAAAGAGGGGTTAGGGGAGATTTTATTAGATAAATCCCCCTCAGTCCCCCTTTTTCAAAGGGGGAGGTGAATACTTACTTAACTATTATTGTTTACGCTGCGCTTTTTCATCCAAACCGGACAAACCAAAACGGCGTTGCAGTTCTTGCAAGACATCATCCGGTGCCAAGCCTTGGTCGGCCAGTAAAACCATACAATGAAACCACAAATCAGCCATTTCATAAATAATCTGTTGTTTATCGCCGTCTTTGGCAGCAATAACGGTTTCTGTTGCCTCTTCGCCTATTTTTTTCAAAATAGTATTCAAGCCTTTTGCATAAAGGCTGGCTACATACGATTTATCAGCGGATTCCAGCTTACGCTGTTCCAGAATGTGGGCTAATTGTTGTAATACTTCACTCATTTTTTTACATACATTGTCTTGGGATCTTTCAATACCGGTTCAACCGCTTGCCATTGACCATCAATCAGGCGACGATAAAAACAGCTTTCACGGCCTGTGTGGCAAGCAATACCGCCTTCCTGTTCAATTTTAAGCAAAATAACGTCCTCATCACAATCCAGAAACAATTCCAACACTTTCTGTCTGTGACCTGATTCTTCACCTTTACGCCATAATTTTCCGCGTGATCTTGACCAGTAAACGGCATAACCTTCGGTGACTGTTAACGCTAACGATTCCCTATTCATCCAGGCAAACATCAGTATTTTCCCTGTGTCAGCTTGTTGTGCAATAACAGGACAAAGACCGTCTTCAGTCCAGCGAATATCATCCAGCCACGAAACACTCATAAACGCATCTCAATGCCGCGAGAAGCCATGTGTTCTTTAGCTTGTTGAATGGTGTATTCGGCAAAGTGAAAAATACTGGCCGCCAACACAGCATCGGCTTTGCCATTAATAACGCCCTCAGCCAGATGCTCCAGATTACCAACACCGCCTGAGGCAATAACCGGCACGGTAACCGCTTCACTAATCGTGCGGGTTAGAGGCAAATCAAAACCTTCGCGCGTACCGTCCCTGTCCATGCTGGTTAACAGGATTTCACCCGCACCGTACTCGACCATTTTTTTTGCCCAGCCAATCGCGTCTATACCGGTCGCCTTACGTCCACCATGGGTAAAAATTTCCCAACGTTCCACTTCATGGGGTTGACTGACTTTCTTGACATCGATTGCAACCACAATACATTGTGAGCCAAAACGTTGTGCCGCCTCGCGAACAAATTCAGGATTAAACACGGCGGCACTGTTAATGCCCACTTTATCCGCTCCCGCATTGAGCATTCGGCGAATATCATCCAAGGTTCTGATACCACCGCCCACCGTCAATGGAATAAAAACTTCACTGGCGACCTGCTCAACGACATGAACCATGGTGTCACGGTTATCATGAGTCGCGGTAATGTCCAAAAAAGTAATTTCGTCCGCGCCTTCACGGTCATAACGTCTGGCGACTTCTACGGGATCGCCGGCATCACGAATATCAACAAACTTGACGCCTTTAACCACGCGGCCATCCGCAACATCCAGGCAAGGAATAATTCGTTTAGCCAGGCTCATGATTCACAAAAAGATTCTGCCAGTTTTTCTGCTTCGGCAAAATCCAAAGTGCCTTCATAAATAGCACGCCCGGTTATTGCCCCCATAATGCCTTGATGAGCCACAGCACCCAAGGCTTTAATATCGTCGATATTAGTAATGCCGCCGGAAGCAATAACCGGGATTTTAATGGCCCGCGCCAAGCGTGCAGTTGCTTCTACATTGACGCCTTGCATCATGCCATCTCTGGAAATGTCGGTGTAAATAATGGCTTCTACACCATCGGCTTCAAAGTGTTGCGCCAAATCAATCACGTCATGTTTCGACAGTTTCGACCAGCCATCAATGGCCACTTTACCGTCTTTTGCATCCAGACCCACGATGATGCGACGCGGATATTCCATCGCCATATCCCTGACAAAATGAGGCTCATTAACGGCTTTCGTGCCAATAATGACGTATTCCACGCCCGCATTCAGATAAGCCTGAATCGTCTCTTCATCACGAATGCCACCGCCAATTTGCACGGGAACATGGGGGTAAGCAGCGACTATGGCATGAATAATATCAGCATTGACAGGCTTGCCGGCAAAAGCCCCATCCAAGTCAACCAAGTGAATTCTTTTGGCGCCGGCAGCAACCCACTTTCCGGCAACAGCGACAGGATCATCAGAAAAAATCGTATTATCGTCCATACGTCCCTGGCGTAAACGGACACATTTTCCTTCTTTCAAATCGATAGCGGGTATTAACAACATAGATACTAAATCCTTAACAGCGTGTGTGATTTTAAACTTGGCCATCCCAGTGCAAAAAGTTGTTGAGCAGTTGTAAACCAACGGCCTGACTTTTTTCCGGGTGAAATTGTACGGCAAAAACATTGTCTTGAGCCAAAGCACAGGCAAAAGGATCAGGATATTCTGTAGTCGCCGCGACCACAGACGCATCGTCAGGTATTGCATAATAACTATGCACAAAATAAAAACGACTATCCTGTGAAATATTTGCCCATAACGGGTGAGGCACAAAATGAACTTGATTCCAGCCCATGTGCGGAATTTTCAGGGTATTGTTCTGGTCATCCTTTAGCGCATCAGAAAAACGCACCACATGCCCTGGAAGAATGCCCAGTCCTTGGGTGTTGTCGTTTTCTTCACTATCCGTCAGCAATGCCTGCATACCCAAGCAAATACCCAGCAACGGTTTCGTTTTAGCGACACGCTGGATAACCTCGGATAAACCGGTTTGATTGAGCGCCTGCATACAATCACGCATCGCCCCGACACCAGGAAAAACCACGCGATCAGCTTGTAAAATCAACTTGGCATCAGAAACGATTTGTACATCGACATCAGGGGCGGCGTGTTGCAGGGCTTTTGCAATGGAATGCAAATTACCCATTCCGTAATCAATAACAGCG
Source organism: uncultured Methylococcaceae bacterium (assembly GCA_903839795.1). Lineage (GTDB taxonomy): Bacteria > Pseudomonadota > Gammaproteobacteria > Methylococcales > Methylomonadaceae > Methylobacter_C. The sequence continues at coordinate 2,972 of CAIMDR010000384.1, forward strand.
ACAGAAGACATAGGAAAATCAGGTTAAAGTTAAAAGATTAAAGGTGCCAAACAAAAGTTATAGCGCTTTTTCGCCATTAGCCTTGTGCCTGTTTTTTAAAGACTGCCTTTGGTAGATGGCATTATACCTGCCATTCGCGTATCGGCGGTAATTGCCATGCGTATGGCACGACCCAAGGCTTTAAAAATGGTTTCCGCAACATGATGCGCATTTGCACCTTTAAGGTTGTCAATATGCAAAGTCACACCGGCATGATTGACAAATCCCTGAAAAAATTCCCTGAACAAATCTACGTCAAAGCGGCCAATCATGGCTTTTGGATAGCTAACGTCATAGAACAAACCGGGGCGACCGGAAAAATCAATAACGACTCTGGACAAAGCTTCATCCAAAGGAACATAAGCATGTCCATAACGATAAATACCTTTTTTATCGCCAATTGCCAGTGCAAATGCCTGACCTAAGGTAATACCAATATCTTCAACCGTGTGATGGGCATCAATTTCCAAATCGCCTTTAGCATTGATGTCGATGTCGATCAAACCATGCCGGGCGACTTGATCAAGCATGTGATCCAGAAAAGGCACACCGGTGACGAAGGAGGATTTACCGGTTCCATCCAGATTGATTTTGATTTTAATTTGGGTTTCGAGCGTATTGCGCTCGACTTCAGCAATTCTTTGAGTCATGATTTTTAAATATGGTGGGTGGATTAAACGGTGGGCAGTAAAGCATTGCCCACCCCACAGTTAATCAGGAAAATATCCATCATCCTTTAATTGATCCAGTGTCCAAGGGCATTTTACTGGAAATATACTTTCTTCTAGCCTGGTATGTTTAGATACTTCAACTATTGCCAATCGATAAGCATTATTTAATAGACCAAGTAATTGAGGCTTAAGCCCGGGATTATCATTAATGACATCTTCTAAGTTAATACGCTGGCCTTTAATCGTTAATATCCAACTACGGCCACGCCTGGCAGGCTGATATTGCCATTTGAGCAGATGAACGAGCAATACCATTAATCGGCTTTGCAATTCCCGCTTTTCACTTCTACCCATTGTTTCTATTTCCTCAATAAGATTGAACATGTCCAACTCATTAAACCGCCCTGCCCTCAACAATTCAGCTTGTTCACAGGTCCAACTGTAAAAGTCATTTTGATAATCGCTCATTGTTAAACCTCTTTGTATTTAAGTGATTTGGCTTCATGAAACAATCAACTGATCGTAACGATCATGTGAACCAATCCAGAACCACACGAGACCTTCTTGTCGA
>CAIMDR010000385.1 GCA_903839795.1 uncultured Methylococcaceae bacterium
ACTGCTTGGGTTTCGTCTTTGGTAATACCAGTGCCGTCTCTATACATAACCCCTAAATTATCTTGTGCTTCTGCATACCCTTGTTCGGCAGCTTTACGAAACCACGCCACGGCTTGAGCTTCATCTTTAGTAATGCCTTTGCCGTTTACATACATAAATCCTAAATTAGATTGTGCCCTTGCATATCCTTGTTCAGCGGCTTTGCGATACCATGCCACCGCTTGGGCTTCATCTTTAGCGATACCTTTACCGTAAACATAACAACCAGCCAATAATACTTGGGCGATTGCCTGTCCTTGTTCTGCGGCTTGTTGCCAAAAAGCCAGCTCCTTGGGGCAGCTTTCTGAATAATAAGTTTCGCTGGAGCCTTTATGCTTAAAAACACTGTCTCGTTCTGCTTCCATTGCTTTTAGACGGGTTTCTGTATCATCGGCGCTGGCTATACCGTTAATGACAAAAACACACAGGATAGCCAAAAATTGTTTCATGCTTTACCCCTTAATTTGTATAGAGCCGTAAGATGCGTTGACAAAGAAAACTCATCCCAAGCCACGGCTATTTCAGCCTGACATTTTCTTGATTCAACAATTGCCGCTAATTTGGTATCTTCCAACTTATCCATCAGGACTTCATAAGCCATTGAATTATTTTTTAGTTGCGAAAGACTTGCGGCAGCCTCGACCAGAAGTGTGGTGGGCATATTATTTTTCCTGATGATTTGTTTGTATTAGCCAAGTAGCCGTTATGACGCTGGGGGTTGAGACCTGTCAGGTTTTAAAAACCTGACAGGTCTGAAAATACCTTCAATCATCTGTCACTCGATGTTCAAGTTTTTATATCGGCCTTTAAAAACAGTAAGTTAAAAACCATGAAATTCATATTTTTGAGGTTATTTTATGAATTTTCAAATACCAAAAATCATAATGCATTGATTTATAATAAAACTTAAATTCGCTCTGTTTAATTTAAAATCAACAACTTATAAAAACTTGAACATCGAGTGTCATCAAATTTTTAATAGCCCTATCGTCACATTGTAAATTTCCATTCACGTTGTTGTAAGCTCATACAGATAACATCTCTTGAAGGGATGGTATCTGTTCACATCGAAATTATTTATCTGAAAATCTATAGCAGTCAATGGTTGCTGGATACGATAGGCGCGTTTTTAATTAAAGGCTTTCGTATAGCGCCAGATACTGCTCGGCACTGTTCTGCCAGGAAAAATCTTTTTTCATGGCATTAAGTTGCATTTTCTTCCAGGTTTCAGGAATGCTGTATAAAATCAGGGTGCGTTTAATCGCTTCCAGTAAAGCGCCTGAACCGGCTTCGGTAAACATAATGCCGCTTGCTGTGTGGTTGGCCAATGTTTCCGGCAAGGTATCCGTCACGGTATCTGCCAAGCCGCCTGTTTTTCTGACGATAGGAATAGTGCCGTAACGTTGGCTGTACATTTGATTTAAACCGCAGGGTTCAAAGCGTGATGGCATCAAGAAAATATCTGCTCCCGCTTCGATAAGATGAGCCAATGCTTCATCATAACCAATTGATATCGCAATTTTATCCGGGTGTTCAAGCGCCAGCTTTTTTAGTTGTTTTTCAAAGTTTTTATCGCCACTGCCCAGCAATACAAATTGCATGTTCAGGTTAACCATCTCGGGAAGACACTCCAAAATCAGATCAATACCTTTTTGCTCTACCAGTCGACCAATGAGTCCAAAGAGGGGGATATTATCATTAACCGGAAGTGCAAAGCGAGCCTGTAATGCAGACTTGTTAAAGTGCTTTTTATTAAGTGTTGCGGCGGTATAAGGTTGAGTAATCAAAGGGTCTGTTTCAGAATCCCATTGATCGAGATCAATGCCGTTAATGATACCGCCTAAAAATTCTTTGCGATGATCCAGCAGTCCTTCAAGACCATAACCAAATTCGGGTGTTTGAATTTCCAGGGCATAAGTCGGACTCACGGTGGTGATGTGATCGGCATAAACCAGTCCGCCTTTAATAAAAGACACCATTTCATGAAACTCTAAGCCGGCGGGATGCCATAATTGACCCGGCAAGTTTAATAAGGCAGCGGTACTGGCAGGAAATAAACCTTGGTAGGCCATGTTATGTATGGTGAATACGGTCGATGGCCGGTCGTGTTCAAGTGATAAAAAGGCGGGAACCAAGCCGCTTTGCCAATCGTTACAGTGAACAACGTCCGGCTTCCAGTCCTGATAAATTCTATCCATAGACGCTTCAACCGCAATGCGACAAAACAAGCCAAAGCGTTCAGCATTATTGGTCCACGGCTCGCCTTTTTCATCGACATAAGGATTGCCCGGATAATTGAAATACGCCGGATAATCAACCAGCCAGACGATAACATTACTATCCGGTATGCGGGTTTCAAGGATATTGATATTCCGGTTATCAACTCGTACAGAGCAAAGAAAACGGACGTTTTCACTGGTTTTTAAGGCTTGATAATTAGGGATAATCAGTTTTATGTCATTAGACAATTCAGCCAATGCTTTAGGCAAACTGCCACAAACATCAGCAAGACCTCCGGTTTTAATCAGAGGGTGAGCTTCGCTGGTAACAAAAAGAATTTTTTTCATAGATGATTTAAGGGCAGGTACAAGGTACAAGGTACAAGGTGCAAGGTGCAAGGTGCAAGGTGCAAGGTGCAAGGTGCAAGGTGCAAGGTGCAAGGTAATCACTCTTAACCCTTAACCCTTAACCTTGCACCTTATAACCTTTAACCTAATTTATACTTTTAGAATCAATGCGCCCAATGGTGGCAAATTAAGCTTAATTGAATGCGGTTGATTCATCCACGGCACAGGCTCAGATACTACAGCACCATTACCCACGTTGCTGCCATCGTAATAAGTGGAATCTGAATTAAAAATTTCACTATAAGTACCCGCTTCAGGTACGCCGAGTCGATAATTTTCCCTTGGAACGGGAGTGAAATTAAGTACAATAATTAATTCTTCCAGTGTATTTTTACGACGGTAACTGATAATGGACTGCTCAACGTCATGACAATCAATCCACTCAAAACCATGATGATCAAAATCATGACTAAATAAAGCCGGATGGGTTTTATACAACTGATTAAGATCTTTAACCAAGGTTTGAACGCCTTTGTGATGGGGGTAATCCAGCACATACCAATCTAAATCTTTATTGGCATTCCATTCAGTACCTTGTCCAAATTCACAGCCCATAAACAACAGTTTTTTACCTGGATAGGTATACATAAATGTGTATAACAGTCGTAAATTAGCAAATCGCTGCCATTCATCGCCCGGCATTTTACTCAGTAATGAACCTTTCCCATGCACCACTTCATCATGTGAAAAAGGCAAGGCAAAGTTTTCCGTAAAGGCATAGAGCATACCGAAAGTCAGTTTGTCATGATGGTACTTACGATGGATGGGTTCCTCGCTCATGTACGACAGTACGTCATGCATCCAGCCCATATTCCATTTCATCGAAAAGCCCAAACCACCGGTCCAGGTGGGGCGAGTGACTTGAGGCCAGGAAGTTGATTCTTCAGCCATCATGACTGTACCTGGATGCAGATCATGAGTAACAGTGTTCAGTTCTCTAAAGAAATCGATGGCTTCCAGATTCTCGTTACCGCCATACATGTTGGGAATCCAGTCATTATCTTCGCGGGAATAATCCAGATAAAGCATGGAAGCTACTGCATCGACGCGTAAGCCATCAAGGTGAAATTCTTCCAGCCAGAAGTTCGCGCTGGCCAATAAAAAGTTTTTAACTTCATTGCGTCCGTAGTTATAGATCAGCGTGCCCCAGTCACGGTGTTCGCCTTTACGTGGATCTTCATGTTCATACAGGGCGCTGCCATCAAAACGAGCCAGCGCAAACGCATCTTTAGGAAAATGGGCGGGCACCCAATCCAGAATAATACCGATGCCATTTTGGTGGCAAATATCAATAAAATAGCGAAAATCATCAGGTGAACCGTGACGACTGGTTGGCGCAAAGTAACCGGTGGTTTGATAACCCCATGAGCCATCGAACGGGTGTTCGGTAATCGGCAATAATTCAATATGGGTAAAGCCTAACTGTTTAACATAGTTAACCAGTTCGATCGCGAGAGCTCGGTAGGAGAGAAAATTGCCTTGGTTATCACGGCGCCATGAGCCCAAGTGGACTTCGTAGATAGACATGGGTTCGTGCAGCCAATCGTGTTTGACGCGTTGAGTCATCCATTGGTCATCATTCCAGGTATAACTTTTTTGCTTGACTACAATGGACGAGGTGTTGGGACGAAATTCAAATTGCTGCCCGTAAGGATCTGTTTTTAATAGAACCTCGTTGGTATTGCGATTTAATATTTCAAACTTGTACAAGCAGCCGGTCTTTAAACCGGGGACAAATATTTCCCAAATACCGCTGCCACCCAAACTACGCATGGGGTTGCAGCGACCATCCCAGCGATTAAAGTCACCGACCACACTCACTCTGCCTGCATTGGGCGCCCACAAGGTAAATAAAACGCCATCAATGCCGTCAACGCTATGCAGGTGCCCACCCATTTTTTGGTAGATATGCCAATGTTTACCTTCACCGAACAAATGTTGATCAAACTCAGGGAATTGAGTACCAAAGTCATAAGGATCATAGCCCTCGTGGGTGTAACCGTTTTTATCTACCCACGTTAATTTATAGTGTTGCGGCAGTTCGCCTTCTTTGGCGAAATATTCGAAAAAATCCGAACCGGGTATCCGATTTAAAGCCGGCCCTTTATCACTGAAGTTTACCGTCTCTGCATAAGGCAAATAAACGTTAACATGAGCTTGGTTATTTTTGATATGTCGACCCAAAACAGCAAAAGGATCATGGTGTTTTGCTTCGCTAATTTTTTGTGCGTCGGAATCCAGCTTGTTCTCTTCTATTTTTACTGCTATGGTTTTTATAGGGCTGGAAACTGGAGCATTAATTTTTGCTTTAACGACGGCTTTTTCTTTTTCTTTTACCTTTGGTTTTACGCTTTTCTTGGGTTTGGATACAGGTTTGCTTGATGTCGATTTTTTATCAATAACTTTCGTGGCATCAGAGTCAGGCGTGTTTACTTCCGGTTTTACGGGAGTCGCTTTTTTAGTATCAGGGTCAATTGTGTTATCAGAATGCTTTATCACTTTGAATGGCCTCGGTGTAGTAGTAGAATAAAAGTTAGTTGAATCTTACCAAAATAACAAACAATTGTAATATCTATATCAACATGGAGATGAAAAATGTCAGTGTCAAGCAATCAAAAGCATGATCATAATGTCGGTCATTTAACCCGTAATACAATCGCATTAATATTAGCTGGTGGCCGAGGCTCGCGGTTGATGAACATGACAGATTGGCGTGCCAAGCCTGCCGTTCCCTTTGGAGGCAAGTTTCGCATTATTGATTTTCCGTTATCGAATTGTGTCAATTCCGGTATTCGTAAAATTGGTATTTTGACGCAATATAAGTCGGATTCTCTGATTCGTCATATCCAGCAAGGCTGGGGGTTTTTACGCGGTGAGTTTGGTGAGTATGTAGATTTAATGCCCGCACAACAACGACACGACGAAGATTCTTGGTATAAAGGCACCGCTGACGCTATTTTTCAAAACATAGATATTCTCCGCAGTCGCAATCCCGAACACATTTTGGTGTTGGCCGGTGATCACATTTACAAAATGGATTATGGCGCAATGCTGGCTGACCATGTTGAAAAAAAGGCAGATCTAACTATTGGTTGTTTGGAAGTATCACTGGAAGAAGCATCCGCCTTTGGGGTAATGGATGTTGATGAAAATCGCCGTGTTAAAGCGTTTGTAGAGAAACCCGAACATCCACCGGTTATGCCGGGTAGAACTGATACCGCTTTGGCGTCCATGGGTATTTATATTTTTAATGTCGGTTTTCTTTTTGAACAATTGCTTAAAGATGCTGACACTAAAGGTTCTACCAATGATTTTGGCAAAGATATTATTCCGGCCGTTATTGATAAATACATCGTTAATGCCTATCCGTTTTTAGACTTGCAAACCGGCGACCAAAGTTACTGGCGTGATGTAGGTACCATTGACGCTTACTGGGCGGCTAATATGGAGTTAATCGGTGTAAATCCGGGCTTAAATCTGTATGATAATACCTGGCCAATATGGACTAACCAAGAACAAACCCCACCCGCCAAATTTGTTTTTGATGATGATGAAAGGCGTGGGCAAGCGGTTGACTCCATGGTTTCTGGCGGCTGCGTTATTTCTGGAGCAAAAGTCAGACATTCCTTGTTGTTCTCAAATGTCCGTGTTAACTCGTTTACTACAGTGCAAGACTCTATCGTGTTGCCTCAAGTTAATATTGCGCGTCATTGCCGTATTACCAAAGCGATTATAGAAAAAGGCTGTGAAGTTCCGGAAGGCACTATTATTGGCGAGAACAGGGCAGACGACGAAAGACGGTTTTTTGTCAGCCCCTGCGGCGTTGTTTTAGTGACCCCCGATATGCTGGGACAAAAATTGCATTACGTTCGATAATCAGCAATGACCGGATGGGTGGAACGCCATGCAAAACCCGTCCGGGGTTCCAGTCGGTCAGGAAATCGACTAAGGAATGAGCATGAAATAACTTCGGCATCTTGCTCCCTCTCCCTTTGGGAGAGGGCTGGGGTGAGGGAATATAAATGGTCAAGTCATTTCATGCACGTTCTTAAGCATTACGTTTAAAAAATCCCTACCCTGCATAACGCTAATTGGCGAGAATAGAAAACTATGTCCGACAAAAAAAAGTTGAAAGTAGTCTTGTGCTGGCACATGCATCAGCCGGAATATCGGGATTTACAAACCGGAGAATTTAAGTTGCCTTGGACTTATCTTCATGTCATTAAAGACTATGTCGATATGGTTGCTCATCTGGAGGCCGTGCCGGAGGCTAAGGCTGTTATTAATTTTGCGCCTATTTTACTGGAGCAAATTGAAGAATATGCCAACCAGGTCAATAGTTATTTAAATAACGGGGTTGCCATCAGGGATCCTTTGTTGGCAGCTTTGGTTGCCTCAACGGTTCCAGACGATACAGAAGATCGTTGGCAGTTGATTAAAGATTGTCTTCGTGCAAACAGGGAGCGGCAAATCAACCGCTATCCGGTATTTAGAAAACTGGTTGAAATGACCGAGTGGCTTGAGCAGCATTACGATTCTTTGTGCTATATCAATGCGCAGTTTATTAATGATTTACTGGTCTGGTATCATCTGGCCTGGATGGGGGAAACGGTAAAGCTTTCCGATAGCCGGGTAAAATATTTAATAGAAAAAGGTTCAGGTTATAGTCTGCGTGATCGGGTTGAAATCGTGCAGATTATAGGCGAGTTGCTGTCAAATGTGCTCCGCCGCTATAAGGTATTAGCCAGAAAAGGCCAAATTGAGCTTTCGGTAACCCCTTATGCACATCCTATTATGCCACTGTTGCTGGACTTGAATACCACACGCGAGGCAATGCCCGACGCGCCTTTGCCGGAGATGGCCTCTTATCCGGGCGGAGAAGAGCGGGTGCGATGGCATCTTGAAAAAGGTGCGCAGACCTTTAAACGTTTTTTTGGCGCTAAACCTAAAGGCTGCTGGCCATCCGAAGGCAGTATCAGTCAAGAGACCCTGAAAATACTAAGTGATTTTGGTTTTACTTGGACGGCAAGTGGCGGCAAAGTATTGCATAATAGTTTACACTTGTCTGAAGATAATGAATTAACCGGCATACATCATCCATTTAAATTAAAAAAAACCAAAATAGCCTGTTTTTTTAGGGATGATGGTTTATCTGATCTTATTGGTTTTGAATATTCAAAATGGCACGCGGATGATGCTGTAGGCGATTTTATTCAACACCTGGAAAATATTGCCGCCCACGAACTCGGTGATAAAGTGGTTTCAATTGTCATGGATGGCGAGAATGCCTGGGAATATTTTCCGGATAACGGCTATCATTTCCTGAGCGCTTTATACAGGCAATTGGCTAGACATCCGGCCATTGAATTAACCACTTTCTCGGAGTGTTTAAAAAATAAAACCGTTGTTAAACCGTTATCGACTCTAGTTGCTGGTAGCTGGGTCTATGGAACTTTTTCAACCTGGATAGGGTCACCGGACAAAAATCGTGGGTGGGAAATGCTGGGTGATGTAAAATGCGCTTTTGATAAAGCCCTAGCAGGCGGCCACTTAACGGATAAACAAGTTCAGCAAGCTGAATTTCAATTGTCTGTTTGCGAAGGTTCTGACTGGTTCTGGTGGTTTGGTGATTATAATCCTGGTGAAGCGGTTAGTAGTTTTGAAAAACAATTCCGGCTTAATTTAACTAATTTGTATCGATTATTAGGCGAAGAGCCTCCCGCTTATCTGGCACTGTCATTCACTCAGGGGTTCGGTGACCCCTCAATGGGTGGCGCAATGCGGCCAGGTGTTGAACATTAATCCAGAGACCCTTATTCGTGAATAATCTTTTAAACAAGCGCCGTGCAGGCGTTCTACTGCATATTACTTCTTTACCCGGCACTGATAAACAAGGTGATTTGGGGCAGGAAGCCTATAATTTTGTTAATTTTCTACACGATACCGGGGTTAGTGTCTGGCAAACCTTGCCTTTAGGCATGACCCATGCGGATGGGTCGCCTTATCAATGCCTATCGGCTCACGCAGGCAATCCGATATTAATTAATATTGATAGCTTGGTAAATCTGGGTTGGTTGACATTGTCCGAGCAGTGCGGAGAATGTCACGGGTCTTCTGCATTTAACAAAAGCTGTTTGGTCGCAAAGGTTTTTGAAGGTTTTTTAGAAAACGCCAATCAACATGATAAGGATGACTTTGAAAATTTTTGTCAGGAAAAGGCTTTTTGGCTTGATGATTTTGCTTTATTTCTGGCACTTAGAAACATGTTTAATCAACAATGCTGGAATCAATGGCCCACGCCTTTTAAGGAAAGGGAGGTTAGCGCCCTTGAAGAAGCCCGTCACCGTTTATCAAAAGCAATAGAAGAGATTAAATTTGAGCAATATATCTTTTTCCGGCAATGGATGGCGTTAAAAGACTACGCCAATGAGCGTGGGGTACTTTTGTTTGGTGATATTCCTATTTTTGTATCCTATGACAGTGCCGATGTCTGGGCTAATCGTAAAGTATTCAAGCTGGACAAAGCAGGCGAAATGTCTGTGGTTGCCGGCGTACCCCCTGATTATTTTTCAGAAACAGGCCAACGCTGGGGCAATCCGCATTACGACTGGAACTATTTAAACAAAAGCGGATTTGCGTGGTGGATTGAGCGGATGCAAACGCAGTTGGAACAGTTTGATATTTTGCGTATCGATCATTTTCGTGGGCTGGAAGCGGCGTGGGAAATACCGGCAGATGAACCTACCGCACAAAAGGGAGAGTGGGTTACCGCGCCAGGAAAAGATTTATTGAATGCCATTAAATCCAAACTGGGTTCGATTCCATTAGTGGCTGAAGACTTGGGTATCATCACCGATGAGGTCGAAGCATTACGGGATGAGTTCAACTTGCCTGGCATGAAGATTTTACAATTTGCTTTTGGCAGTGGGTCTGATAATCCCTATTTACCCGATAATTATGAAAGGAACTGTGTTGTTTATACGGGTACGCATGACAACGATACCACGATAGGTTGGTCACACAGTATCCAAGACTATGAAAAAAACTACGTTTACGAATATCTGGGTAACCCGTCGCTGTCTTTGCACTGCGCATTAATACAGGCGGCCTTGGGATCGGTTGCCAATCTTGCCGTTATTCCCATGCAGGATATTCTTGAATTGGGCACTGAGGCACGCATGAATACACCCGGTACGACGGTCGGCAACTGGAAGTGGCGTTTTCAGTGGCATCAATTGTCAAACGATCAAGTCAGTCGGTTTACCCATTTGATAGCATTGTTTAATCGCAATTAAATTGAGGGCAGGGGGTAAGGTTCAAGGCTTAACGATGCAACGCCTTGAACCTTTTCCTGCTTTATTCAATCAGCATCATGAGTAGCGTCTTTGGTAATCGGCAGCAAAGGAATATGATAACTTTCTATAATTGTCTTGATTTTATCGGCGTTAGTCACAATCAACTTATCAAGCACGGCTTTTCTTGCTTTGTCGCCATTACGAACACCCATTGCCATCGCAAAATCAAACTTGATGCCCGGTGTTGATTTCATCGGAATCATCTCGTAGCTGTTCTTGGGGCTTTGTGCAGTGACATAAGCGGCCATGGGGCCCCACAAAATGACCATATCAATTTTCTTGGCTTTAAGATCCTTCTCTATTTGCATGGCCGTATTATTTTCACTGTCTCCGGACATTGACTGATAAGAAACACCTTGATCCAGTAACCCGTTTTGTTGCAACCAGGTTGTTCCGGGGCCTCGATCAAACATGGCAATTTTTAACGCTTCCTGTCTTTGTAAAGATAGTTTGGTCAATTGACCGGCATCCTTTATATCATCCCAGCCACGTCCTTTCGCAATCAATAAGACGTAAGTTGATTTATAGTAGGGTTCAGTGGTGAGCGTCAAATCATAACCCGCAGGAACGCCCATCACAATGTCACACTTAAACTCATTACTGTCTGCGGCCCAGTCGTTTACCGGCGCAGTCAAGGTATTGCGAATAAAGCCAAGGCGTTGGGCAAACCAGGTATATTCAACTTTTTGCCCTAGTTGCTTGGCAAATAATTCGGCAATTTTGTTTTCAAAGCCGTCTTTATTTTTAGTTGAATAAGGTGGGTTCAGTGGATCAGCACAGACTTTAAATTTTTCTTCCGCTGCGGTCGCCGGTAATATTATTGCGGCTAAGCAAAGCCCTGCGAGTATTTTTGTGACGCTCATTTTGTTTCCTTTTGAAAGGGTTAAAGAGTGGTTGCATTGTATGTGCGTTACTTTATGTCGATCAAGTATTGATAAGATAACGTAGTCTATGTATTTATCAATAGATTCTTAAATAATGACGATACTAACAGATAAAATCCCTTCAAGGTTAATAGCTGATGACAAAGAGTAGTTAAAAACATGATAACTTACATGCGTAATCTATAACTTACAAATATAGCTGGAAAGTCTGGTTATATGTGTTAACCTGATGCTTTATAAACCTAATTACTTGACTTAATGACCATGGCAATTTAATTAAAAATTCTCAAACCCTTGTTCTATCGTCGAAAACGGGGGTAAACGAACTTTTATAGAACACTAAAGCACGCTATTAATATGTCCAAAGTAGCGCAAATGGCTTTTTAAGGAACATGCACGACGCAGTTGAATTTTATATCCCGTCAGATCTTCATAGAGGGGCGTGTAGTAAGCGGCTAAAGCTGTTTTACGTTCATTCCTTGCTATCTCTACTGTAAGAGGGTAAGCAACGATAGTGACTTGGAAGCCGTAAATGGGTAGATCTATCTATCTATCTTTCTTTCTTTTATGAATATTGTGAATATTATGAGTATCTCAAAAAAATGGCAACACCCTGTTATCATTGCACTTTTTCTCTTATTGTTTTTTGCCTTTGAGAATAGTTGGGCCTGTACGATTCCCACCGAGAAATTTTGTGTCGATTACTTTTCCAACAATAGTCTAAGCGGCTCTCCCACACTTGTTTCTGAAGAGTCGGTTATTGATCATAGCTGGCAATGGGGTAGCCCGGCTGGAAGTATTCCCGTCGATAAATTTTCCGGTCATTGGCAAGGAAAATTTGTATTAAATGCTGGCGATTACACTTTTCATGCTCTGGCTGATGATGGTGTCAGGCTTAAAGTAGATGGATATATCCTCATTAATGGCTGGAAACTCCAAGGGCCTACGAATTATTATGCAACCGTTTCTTTAACGGCGGGTGAGCACATTGTTGAAGTTGAATATTTCGAGGAAACTGCCGGTGCGCGTTTAAAAGTGGATTGGCAGCCTGTACCCGCCTGTACCCTTCCGGCAGGACAGTTTTGTGTAAACTACTTTAATAACGACACTTATGGCAGTACCAATCCAGGAGGCGTTCCTGTCTTGACCACTCAAGAATCAGTTATCGATCATAGTTGGCAGTCAGGTAGCCCTGATCCCCGTGTTCACAATGATAACTTTTCCGGACGCTGGCAGGGAAAATTTGTATTTGCAGCCAATAGTTATATTTTTCACGCGTTGGCTGATGATGGCGTAACGCTTAAAATAGATGGACAGGTCGTCATTAATGGCTGGATAAACCAGCCAGCAACAGATTATTATGCAACGATTCCACTTGCAGAGGGTGAGCATACCCTCGAGCTTTTATATTACGAAGCCAACGGTGGTGCGCGTTTGAAGATGGATTGGCAGCCTGTTTTGGCTTGCGATCTTCCGGTTGGATCGTTTTGTGTTGCTTATTTTAATAATAAAACACTGAGTGGCAATTCGATATTAATTAATCATGAAGCCGCAATTGCTCATAATTGGGGAGAAGGTAGTCCTGACCCCATCGTGCCTGTGGATTCTTTTTCAATACGTTGGCAGGGGCAATTTGATTTCGATCCCGACACCTATGCTTTTAATGCGCTAGCTGATAATGGTGTTCGCGTGTGGGTGGATGATCAATTGATAATCGATGCCTGGACAAATCCAATGGGATCGATCGCCAATAAGAAGCTTTGGCTGCAAGGGCGACATCGCATTAAAGTGGAATATTTCGATAGTACAGGTAGTGCACAGCTCTATCTGGGTTGGCGTCCGGCTGTTTCATCAGCCACGCCGATAGGTTCAAATTTAAGTGACTGGCGGGACTGGAGTGCCGAGCAACCCTTTATCAATTTATTTAAAACATCACGCTCATGGATACCCCAAGCAAATACAACTTGGGATACTGGAGAGCAAGCTAAACTGGATTTGGATCAGAATGGCTGGGTGCGTTCGTTACCGGCTGCCAATGATCCTACGACAACCTATCGTAGCGTAACTACCGTATTGATAGTTGGTAACGCGTTGGATAGCTTTCGTCCGGGTGGCGAATATATAGTGCTTTATGATGGCGAAGGGCGCCTCGATTATAAGAATGGTACCAGTAGAAACAGTGTTAAGTCCCGTCCTGGGCGTGATGTCGTTAACGTTGTCAGTAATAATGCCAGTGGTATCCAGATAACTATTGCAATAACCGATCCCAATCATACCGGTAATTATATTCGTAATATTCGGGTGGTTTCGTCCGGGATGGTGTGTGATGATGACTTGTTGGCCTATTGCGCGACCAACACGGATTTAGCCTGTCAGCGTTCGTCTTGTCGCAGCATGGAATCAGTGGTTGATACGAATTTGTTTCATCCACTTTTTTTAAGAAGACTAAGTAATTACCCAGCCTTGCGTTTCATGTCTCCCATGAATACCAATGTGATATCCAACACGCAACCACAAAGCGTTAATTGGGCAGATCGAGCCACCTTAAGTTCAGCACATTGGGCCAATCAGCAAGGTATTCCTATCGAAGTCGCTACGGCCTTGTCTAACCAAACTCATTCGGATCCTTGGCTTAACATGCCACATCAGGCTTCTGATGATTATATTAGACAAGCCGCCCAATTGGCTCACAACACCCTGGATCCCTCGCGAAAAGTTTATGTGGAATACGCTAATGAGATATGGAATACTGCATTTTCAGCGGGGGTATGGGTAGAAAATAAAGCCAAAGCGGCTTGGCCGACGGCATTGGAATCTGATTATACCAAGCGTATTAATTGGTATGGAAAGCGTACGGCGGAAATGTGTGATATTTGGCGATCTGAATGGGGAACTGATCAAAATAGGCTGGTTTGCGTTATATCCGTACAACCCGGAAATACATGGTCTGCCAATGCAGCACTTGACTGCAAGCTATGGAGCAATGCGCCTTGTCAAGACCACGGGATAAAAGCCTTGGCTATTGGACATTATTTTGGCTACTACTTGGGAAGTGCTGCAAATCAAGCAGAAATTACCTCGTGGACATTGGATGCCGATGGTGGGTTGGGTCGGTTATTTACTGAGCTTGAATTTGGCGGACAACTGAGTACTGGCCCGCTAGGCGGCGCTTTAGTGCAAGCTAATCAAGATGCTGTGAAAGTCAGTAACCTGGCAGAAGCCCGGGGCTTGGATTTGCTGGCTTATGAGGGTGGGCAGTCCTTGGTTGGGATAGGTAACGTTATTAATAACCAAGCTCTCACTGCTCTTTTTGTTGCTGCCAACCGTGATCCACGGATGGGTGATATGTACAGTAAAATGCTCGATAACTGGCATGCTGCCGGTGGTGGATTGTTCATGAGCTTTCAGAGTGTAGGTGAATATGGGCGTTATGGTAGTTGGGGAGTATTGGAAACTATGACCCAGACAAGCTCTCCAAAATTGGATGCACTGCTTCGTTATAGTGGGGGTAATTAACCAAAATAACAGCCGCTGAAAAAAATTGGAAACGGAGCGTTGCCGAGCTTTAATCATGGAGGGTAAAAGATAAGGTAATGCAAGATGTAAGGCGATATCCAAGAATGAATATACCCAAGTGGCGCAGGATTTTTGTTTATTTTCAAGGCGGAAAAATAGGCGCGTAGCTGGCTACGTAACTATTTTGACAACGCAGAAAATAAATAAAAAG
>CAIMDR010000386.1 GCA_903839795.1 uncultured Methylococcaceae bacterium
GAAATGTTCTTCCATGGTTTTCTGTCTCACTTATAAAAAATAGTTGGAAGTATAGCACTACCCTAAGCATTACTGCCAGATTTTGAGCATATCCGGTTTTATTGTCAGCCGCCCTTTTTGACCTTACGCCTTTAGTCACTGCGCTGTAAACTTTAACGCGTCCAGTATCACCTGCTCATCTGCGCCTGATTTACTGACATTCTCACTGAGATATCTGCGCCAACCCCGCGCCCCCGGTTCACCATGAAAAAGACCCAAGATATGCCGGGAAATACTATTTAGGCGGACACCCGTTTTTAGCTGCTCCTGAATATAAGGCATCAATAACACCACAATGGCATGACGTGAAGGAGCGTCATTAACCGCACCATAAAATCGTCTGTCAACATCCGCCAATAAGTAAGGATTGTGATAAGCCTCTCGCCCCACCATAACCCCATCAACCTGGTTTAGCATCTCTTCAGCCTGCTCCAACGACGTAATGCCACCATTAATAATAATCTCCAACTGCGGAAAATCTTTTTTTAATTGATACACCAAATCATAACGCAACGGAGGAACATCACGGTTTTGCTTGGGCGACAAGCCACTTAACCAAGCTTTTCTGGCATGAACAATAAACGTTTTGCAACCGGCATCGCCAATCGTCGCCACAAAATGCACCAACTCTTCATAAGAATCAAGGTCATCAATGCCAATTCTTGATTTAACAGTCACCGGAATGGCAACCGCCCTAGACATTGCAGCAATACATTCAGCGACCAGTGCCGGTTCAGCCATTAAACAAGCACCAAAACGACCATTTTGAACCCGGTCACTGGGACAACCCACATTCAAATTAACTTCCGCATAGCCATAATCTTCAATCATTTTGGCGCAAATAGCCAAATCCTGTGGATGACTGCCGCCCAATTGAAAAGCAACCGGATTTTCAACCGCATCAAATTGCAAAAATCGATGATGATCACCATGAATTAACGCCCCTGTCGTTACCATCTCCGTATACAACAACGCGTGTTGTGAAATCAGTCGATGAAAAAAGCGACAATGCCGATCAGTCCAGTCGAGCATGGGGGCAATACTAAAGGTGTTTCTTGATTTATAAGGGGTTTTCATGGGTTTCTAGGGGTTTAAAAGGGGTTGTATTTACTAATCAGTCCGCCTATAATCCGACTCAACAACGGGGCGGACTCAGATGGCAAGTATTAGAAAAAAAACACGGGCAGACGGCACCTATGCCTATAAGGCAGAGATTGTAATTAAAAAAGATGGCGTTGTCGTGCATCGCGAGTCAAAGACTTTCAACAAACAAAAATTAGCCAAGGATTGGGCGATGCGTCGGGAGGTTGAATTACAGGCGAGTAATGTTTATGCAAAGAAAGATTATTTACCGATCCGGGATGTAATCGCTCGCTATATTAAAGAGTTTGCGCCGGAAGGCCGCACCAAGAATGCCGATTTAAACGCCTTGATGAAGCGTGACATTGCCGTGATCGATGTACATAAACTGACCAGCAAAGACTTGATCAAGCATATCCGGCAACGTAATCTGGAATGCAAACCGCAAACAGCGGCCAATGATCTGGTTTGGCTGGGCACGGTCATCCGCACCATGACGGGGGTTATTGATCTGGACATCGATGTATCGATATTTGATGCAGCACGGCGGGTATTGCGTTCTGAAAACTTGATCGCGCACTCGGAACAGCGGGAACGGTTACCAACGAAACAGGAACTGTGGATCTTATCGCGGTATTTTTATGATAAACCGTTTATGCTGCATATAGTATGGTTTGCCATTTACAGTGCCAGGCGACTTAGCGAGATTACCCGGCTTGAATGGGATGACTTAAGGCATGAGGACAGAACCTGCATTATTCGGGATCTGAAAGACCCGCGCAAAAAAGGCGTGACCAAGCGTTTTAAATTGCCGGTCAGTGCTTATAAGATCATCATGAAACAACCCAAGTCTGGCCGGTTTATATTTCCGTATAACCCAAAAACCATCAGCAAGTACCATACGGATGCCTGCAAATTTCTAGGCATCGAGGGTCTGCATTTTCATGATTACCGGCACTTGGCAACCACCCGGCTGTTTGAGGCCGGTCTGTCCATTGTCCAGGTACAGCAAATTACGCTACATGCGAACTGGGCGACCTTGCAGCGGTATGTCAATCTTAATCCGGGTGATGTGGATATTTGATGATAAAGAGTAAAGAGTGTTCCCCACACCCGTGGGGATGAACCGCGATCTGGATTGAAGTCACTGACTTGTGATGCGTGTTCCCCACACCCGTGGGGATGAACCGGCGTTAATTTATGGCTTTTAAAAGGCATAAACCTAAGGCGTAAAAATCGCTTAAGTTATTAAGGATTACTTAACAACTGAAGCACCCACACCTACAAAGATTTTCCTTTTAACCACAGTCCCTCTTATGCTGAAACCGCACAGCCAACGAAGCGCGTAATTGCTCGGTAGTCATTGCGGATAGCTGGGTGGATGTGTATTGTTCAACCGGTTGACTACAAAGGTTCGGCTGGTTGGAGCAAGCTGATAAGTTCATCACGATTAAGACCAGCAACATGGGTTTTAATTTGTTCATCAGTGGGGCCTTTGGGTTTGTCGGGTTTAATCATGGCGGCGAGTGCGCCGTAAATAGCAACCACAGCGGGTATGCCATAAGTAGCCGCGCCAATATAATCCCCCGCTATTCCCGCCACTACCGCTTTACTGGCATTGTCGAAAATGGTGGGAGCCAGTGCCGTGCCGGTAACCGCGCCGATTAGCGTGGACGTTTCGCCTGAGCGTTCCGTCAACCAAGACGACACCACAGCAAGCGGTGCGGCCTTGATGACTTCGGTATAAGTGCCGTCAGGGTTTTTGGTGTAAGTGCCTGCCATGTTAAGCCGCGACTTCTTCGGCTTGAAATTCGGCATCAGACAAAATAGACACCTCACCGGTAGTTGGATTAGTTGTATGCCAGTCGCCAATAACGGCATGACCGGTTACGGCAACTTGTGAACCGTCATCCAGCGTGGCAGTTAACGCGACGATTTGCGCGGCTTGCACTTCAACAAGGGTAGTTTTTTTCAATTGTACTGTTTTCATTTTCTTTTCTCTTGGTTGGGTTGGGTAAATTTTTGGCAATAAAAAACCGCCCGTAGGCGGCCGTGGGGTAATAATTTAAACCCATAAAACACAACATAACTGTTTATTTTATTGAAAAACAAAACAGAAGTGTTATAAAATATTTCATGAACTCAAAACAAATGAAAAAGTGGTTGGAACAACAAGGGGCAACTTTTCAGCCAGGTAAAGGCTCGCATTTGAAAGTGTTCTTGAATGGCAAACAAACCACCCTACCCATGCACGGCGCTACAGAGCTGGGCAAAGGTCTTGAGGCTGCCATTAAACGTCAACTCGATTTAAAATAAGGAGCTATTATGTTTGATTATCCCGTTATCTTGAGCCCAGACGAGGGCGCTATATTGGTGTCTTTCCCCGATATTCCCGAGGCCATCACTTTTGGCAAGGACGAGGAAGAAGCCATGAGCCACGCGGTTGACGCGCTGGAAACAGCCTTATCTTTTTATGTCGATGCGCGGAAACAACTACCAGAGCCCTCTATCTTGCCTGATTTACCTACTGTCAGGCCATCAGTTCTGGAAGGGGTTAAATTAGCTTTGTACCGTGAAATGATGCTGCAAGGCATACGTAAAGCCGATCTTGCGCGGCGCTTGGGCTGGAAAGCGCCGCAAGTGGATCGGCTGTTTAACTTGGGTCACGCGTCGCGTCTTGATCAATTGGAAGCCGCCGCCAAAGCATTGGGCAGGCATATTGATTTAACGCTGGCGTAGGATTACCAGGCGATTAATGCCAGTGCGGTTGCATCTGTTGCCTCGTTAATTTCGGTCAACTTTTGCCCATATTTTTCCTGCTGAAAAATCACATGGGCAACCACGGCCTTACCAACCGCTTGAATCTGTAATTTGGTGTGTATTCTACGCTCCCAAATGCCGTTTAAATCAGCGCACCAAAAAATATACTTGTCGCCAGCACCTGGCAATAATGACGAGGTGATTAAACTGGTAAAATTGGCTTGATCAAGTTGAGTGGTTGGGTAGCTATGCGCAGAACCTAAAACATCTGAAGTAATGCCAGATGCAATAGCCGAGGCGCAGGCTGATTTTATTTCGGCGGCTTTTGCGGTTTTTGCCGCTGCCAAATCAAACACCCATGTATTACCCGACCACTTATAAAAGCCGTCTGGCTTGGCAATAGCGGTTAAATTATTGGGTAAATCGCCCAACTCTTCATGCTCAACCTGTGCACCCGTGGCTTTATCCCATACCATACCGCGATTATCGGGGATGCTACCCCATGCCCCATTAACAAATTTAGGCCATGTTTTTTCAGCATGTACAGGTTTAATGTCTGTTGATAAGTCAGGCTCAATAAATACACCGGCCCTGGCCGGATTTTCTTGAGCATTATAAGTGCCCGTATACAGGCCGTTTTCGTCGTATAAATAAACTGTTTTCATTAGTATTTTACCCAAAAATTGACGCGATTACCGGCTGCTAAGTTGGCAGTACCACCAGTAGATGATGTAGTCGTAGAGTTGTATGCCTGTCCGCCTGCAAAGCCGCCCAGAGTGTTACCGCTCCCAACGCCGGTTGCATTATAAGTATGGGTATGAGCCAGCACAACACCATCCGTATGTGACCCCACAA
>CAIMDR010000387.1 GCA_903839795.1 uncultured Methylococcaceae bacterium
GAGAAGTTTTATCGTGAAAACGGGGAGGTGTTGCAGGCAGATGTAAATGCCGCACGAAACGTATTAGCAAGACTCCACGACTCAGAGATAAGTCGATGGCTACCCTATAAAAAGGTTAAAGCTATATTGCTACAGCGAACCAGTGCCAATCGGTTGAAACTGCTCAACCAGGACTCCAGTTGCAGGTTGACTTACCTATCAACGGAGAGCGAATTATCAAATGAATATGTTTGTATATGAAATTTGAAGCAGCTGCGCAAATGCCCTGCTCAGCTCAAGGCGAACAAAAATCATGCGCAAGTTGATCCTATCGTTTCTTGGATAATCACCCAAGAACATGGGTTATTTTATTTTTTGTAATCCCGCACTTTGAAAAAAGTGGAGTAAATCGAGGCGCTTGAATAGTTACTAAAAGACCATCAATAGCCTGTTTATCCTCTGTTCTTGCTTAAAAAATTGTAAGTATTTACCTCCCCCTTTGAAAAAGGGGGAAAGCAAAGCGAGGGGGATTGAATACTTACAAAAAAATTAATTCTGAATACCGTTTTTGGTTTGAAAACATATCCTTACAACCTCGTTCAAAATGCCCACTAACTTTCGGTTACCCATCAAGCCCCGGCAGATAACATTCTTTAAAGTGCTGTGTTTGTAAAATAGCCATGCTTTTTGTGGCAGTCGAACAAGATAACTTTCAGGTAACTTAGATCTCCAGTTCGGCATGGGATAATCAAGTAAATTAGCCATGTTTAACACATACAAATAAACCTTCTGAAGCGTGATGGGGTTTGTAATTCCGTTACTCACGTTTTGAACGTTATTGAAGCTTTCAAACGTTTCAGTCGGGGTTGCAAGCCCCGATGGGCATGGGAATTAATACTTTACGAAACCTCGCCTTTACCTGCCATACGTCATATAACTGATAGTCATCTGACGGATTGTGCCAACGCCCGGGAAATTGAATAATTCAAACCGACAGAGTTGCCAACATCAGGTTGCAGCGAATGTATTGACCTTCGAGACGAGGGACTTTAGAGGAAAGGGTTTATTAAGACGGCTTTATACCAATCAACAATGTTGTTATTGAAATTCACAGTTAAGGAGATTGCCTTATGAAAAGTTTAATTAAATTAGATCGTGATAAAAAACCATGGGAACAAGATGGCCTGATTCATAACCGCTGGCATCCGGATTTGCCAATGGTCGCAATGGTGAAGCCGGGTGATGAATTTCGCGTGGAATGTATGGACTGGACAGGCGGCCAAATTGGCAACAATGATAGCGCCAATGATGTCCGGGATGTGGATTTAACACAAGTACATTATCTTAGCGGCCCTATTGGTGTCGAAGGTGCCGAACCTGGCGATTTGATGGTGGTGGATATTCTGGATGTGGGTACTTTTGATGATTCCCAATGGGGCTTTAACGGTTTGTTTTCAAAGGAAAATGGCGGCGGTTTCTTAACCGATCATTATCCCGAAGCACGTAAGTCAATTTGGGATTTTCACGGTATTTACACAACGTCCAGGCATGTCCCCAATGTAAGGTTTGCCGGTATCATGCATCCTGGCTTGATTGGCTGTTTGCCGTCAAGAGAATTATTGGAAAAATGGAATCAGCGAGAAGCCGAGCTCATTGCGACGGATCCTGATCGCGTTCCGGCCTTGGCGCTACCGCCAAATCCCCAGTCTGCGGTGATGGGCAAACTGACAGGCGATGCGGCCAAAGTGGCGGCGGCAGAAGGTGCCCGAACGGTTCCGCCTCGTGAACATGGTGGTAACTGTGATATTAAAAATCTTACCAAAGGCTCCAAAGTATTTTTCCCTGTCTATGTAAAAGATGGCGGACTTTCTATGGGGGATCTGCATTTTTCTCAAGGAGATGGTGAAATTACCTTCTGCGGTGCTATTGAAATGGCGGGCTACCTGGATATCAAAGTAAGCCTGATAAAAGATGGCGTCAAAAAGTACGGCATCAAAAATCCAATCTTTCAGCCTAGTCCACTAACGCCTTCTTATCGTGACTACCTTATTTTTGAAGGAATTTCTGTTGACGAGAAAGGTACGCAGCATTATCTGGATGTGCATGTCGCTTATCGTCAGGCTTGTTTAAACGCGATTGAATATCTCAAAAAATTTGGTTACAGCGGAGCGCAGGCGCTTTCAATTTTAGGCACGGCACCGGTTGAAGGGCATATCAGTGGCGTTGTAGATATACCCAATGCCTGCGCGACACTCTGGTTGCCTACGGAGATATTTGATTTTGATTTAAAACCTAATGCGGACGGGCCAAAGAAGATTATCACCAGCACCACCGATATGGCAAAGACGAGTTAATTTTAGAAATTTATAAATGGAGTTTAGTCATGCCTTTATATGAATATCGATGTGATGACTGCGGTACTTTTTCAGCCATCAGAAAGATGAGTGAATCCAGTATGCAAGGTATTTGCGGAAACTGTGGCGCATCTTGTGAGCGGATCATTTCTGCGCCCTATTTTGCAATATTGGGTAAAGAACAGCGTGTCGCCCATGAACGCAATGAAAAGTCAGCTCATGAGCCTGGCACAATGCGTCGCTCCAGTTGTGGGTGTTCAGGCGGACATACGTGTCACACCGATAAATCGAATGCCAAAAAGGATCAGGCGAATCAGTCAGGCAATCAGGGGGCTGTTTTTCAGATGCAAACCAAAAAAACCGCAAGACCCTGGATGTTAAGCCATTAGACCGTTTGTAAATATTGGAGAAAGAGACTTAATAGTTGTTTGTGAAGTGATTTGTATTGTTTTGAAGTGATATATGAATGTTTGATTTTTTAATTAGGAGAAGCTGATGAGTAGTTCTGATAGACGTCAATTTATGAAAAAGGCATCTGTTCTGGTAGGTGTATCTCTTGCCTTGGGTCTTTCCCTGGGTACGGGCAGTGCGGTTGCCGCCGATTTTCCAACAGCGGCAGTCAATACAACCGGTCTCGCTGTTACCGATACCACGGTAACCGTAGGGATTCTCCATTCGGCCACCGGCACCATGGCTATTAGTGAAACGGGTTCCATTCAGGCTGAAAAACTGGCGATTGCCCAGATTAATGAAATGGGTGGCGTGCTGGGCAGAAAGATTGAGGTTATTCAGGAAGATGGCGCGAGTGATTGGCCTACGTTTGCGGAAAAGTCCAAGAAACTGCTGGAAAACGACAAAGTGGCCGCTGTCTTTGGTTGTTGGACATCAGCCTCACGTAAGGCTGCACTGCCGGTCTTTGAAAAAGATAACGGTTTACTGTTTTACCCTACTTTCTATGAAGGCCTGGAACAATCTAAAAATGTGTTTTATACCGGACAGGAAGCGACCCA
>CAIMDR010000388.1 GCA_903839795.1 uncultured Methylococcaceae bacterium
CAGCAGTAAGCATAAAATAGAGAAAAAAATTAACTTGTTGAAAAATATAGCAATAAAAATAATACAATATTGTAAATAGGGGGTGCGGAATGTCGGTTCCAGTCTATCTGCCAGCATGACTTCTATCTTCAGTAAATCGTCTACTTGGGGTAATAAAGTTGGTAGCCCATTTTTCGTAAAAGATGGACTAAAAGGCGTTGGTTAATGCAGGTCTTGGTTTGTAATTCCGGTCAAAACGCTTGATGGTTTCATAGCGTTCAAACGTAAGTGACGGGGTTAAAAACTCCGTCACGTTCCTGATGTTCACACGCTGGGGCGTGCGAATTTGGCGGGTACTGGGGTTGTTTTTTGCATACGGCCTTACACTGATTGTGCTGGCCAATATCGATCAACAAGTTCCCTTGTCGATTTAATGTTGCCACGGCTAGATGCGCCGAAAACAATTGATTCAATATTAGGCTGATCGCAAACCCATTCAATAGCCTCTTCAGGAGGAATAGCGCCAGATGCAAAGACTGACATTGCAATTGCGCGAAATTTCTTATTCTTTAGCGAGTCTTCATAAGCCTCAAAACCACCCGACATCCGAAAACCTGCCTTGTTAATATTTGAGCATACGATTGGGTTTTCTATACCCAACTCTTCCAGCACAGCCAGCAGCTTTGGCATATTCATTGTGATAAACCCTGGCTCTGCACCATATCGTGTTTTCACATGGTTTGCAAAGATGCGGAAAGCCTCGTTAAAGCCCAAGCCCAGCAGAAAATCCACGACCACGTTCTGAAGAAAGATAACCGGAGTTTGTAGTCCTGAAAACATCTTCATTTCTGCATCAATCAATAGAGTGGTAATGCCTTCAATGTCTTTCTTCGCTAACGACATACCGCCACGTAAGGCAGAATCAATAAAACCTTCGTCTGGCAGAAAATTTTTGATCGCTCCCAGCAGGCCGTAATCGGTCATTGCATTTGCGTATTTGTGCGCATAAGGCATACAGGGATAAAACTTATAGTCCGCATAGCGCTCGGGATTAGCACGCATGTGGTCGCAAACCAACGCAATACGTTCGTGTGTTGTGCACATGAAAGTCTTAATCCCCTCATCGTAAGCATTGTCCAGCACTTCTATGACGGTATTAATGTCCTGAAACCGCATCGCTTGGTTGCGGGCTTTTTCTTCTGACATGTGGTTAACGCCGAAGAACTGATTGTCGCCAAAAAGCAACTTATCCATGAAAAGAGCTCCAAACCCCGCAGGGTAGTCAAATATTTGTTAATGTCGTAAACGCGGACAATAGGTTATCCGCAATACCGAGCAAATTAATGGGTAAACAGTGAAGAAAGGATTCCTCGTTTCTTGGGGATGATCGTTGGCAAAATAACGTCACTACTCACTGATGAGCCTTTCTGAGAATCGATAATCATCATGGCAATTACCTTGTCAGTTTGTGCCGCACTAGCAAAAGAATTGACGTTCTCGGAACGTTTTTGTGCAATGCATTGGACAAAATAATCAAGCTGCGCAGAATATTCTTCGCCCCGAACATAAAACCAAACTTCGTCAGTCAATTCGGTTGTATTGCGAATATTCCAACCCTCATGATAACCATCAGGTATCTTCGCCGTATTTCTTAGGAAAACCTGTATCTCCTGTCGATCTGCTATGATTCGACCGGTCGTACCCCAGATACTGATTTTCGTACTCATCTTGCGATAAGATTCGTCACTCCAATTTACCGAAATCTGAGCGCTTGTACCGCCATCAAAATACAAACTACCGAACACCTCATCATCTGTTTCCTTTGAAAAAATACTGTTCAGTACAGAGCCGCCAACCCCGTTGGGCATCCCCAGATACCAGTTTATCAAATTGAGCGGATGCGCGGCATAATCATAGAGGCAGCCACCACCTTCAGTTCGTTGTGTGCGCCACGTACTGCCCTTTGGACGCATCACAACCGGGCCGTAAGCTTCGGCGAGTACATGGGACACTTTACCTATGGCTCCCTTATCCAGAAGGCGTTTTACCTCTTGAAAAGCGCCAACGAAGCGGTAGTGATAGCCAACCTGGTTAACTACGCCAAGCTCAGTAGCCAACACCGACAACTCATCCGACTCATTGGGATCCAGGCTAAACGGCTTTTCGCAAAATATATGCAAGCCTTTGTCCAGTGCTGCGCGAACCATTGGGCCGTGCATACTGGATGGTGTGGCAATAATCACCGCATCCAGTTCTATTTCCTCCAACATTCTCCTAAAATCTGTAAACGTCTGTACACCTGTGTATTTATTAAGCACATCAAGAATATAGCCGGTTGCATCACAAATGGCAGCAAGTTTCACTTCGGGATGCGCATTGATCATTGCGAGATGCGACAACCCCATTTTACCAAGACCTACTACAGCTACACGAATCAAGATATATACTCCTCAAGAATTACTATTTAAATCACGAAAACGTTGCATCAATCCGGCTAATGCGGCTTCAACAACAAAAATTAATGACCACCAGTAGCGCTTTGCACGCAGCTTGGGCTGGATGATCAATCGAAAAACCCACTCAAGTCCCAGTGCGCGAATCCATGCGGGAGCCCAAGGTATTACCCCGGAGTGATAGTCGAACGACGCGCCGACACCAACCATCAACGGTGCTTTAACCCGGTTAAGGTGTTTGGCGATCCAGGCCTCCTGTTTAACCAAGCCAAGGCCAACCCAGACAATATCAGGTTTGCTATCGTTAATCATTCGGACAACTTCTTCATCTTCCTCATCAGTCAGATTGCGAAATGGTGGGCAATAAGTACCCGCTATTTGTAACTCAGGAAACTGCTCTTTGAGTTTTTCAGCCATTAAATCAGCAACGCCTTCTTTACCGCCATAGAAAAAGTGACGCCAGCCCCTTGGTTCGCCAAATTTGCTGCAATCAAGTTGCAGGATTGGACCGTTGTAGCGGTTGATTTTTAGCCCCCAGAAATACCCGGCGGCAATGACGCCAACTCCATCACACAAGGAAAAATTGGCATCCTGAATAAATTTCATGTGATCGGGTCGACGTAGCGCGTGGTACATCGACTCAGTATTGGTAATTGAGATATAGGCACCTGCCTTCCGTTCAGAAATGATTTTATCAATTTTTTCTAGTACGGTAGAGTGTTGTCCGGAATAAACCGGTATATCCATGATCAGTTCAATTGTCTTATTCATGTCTGCTTCTCTACTTGTAATTGAAAGCTCATAAATCCATATTAATAAGGCTGGTAGGTGGGGTATTACGGCTAACAAGCCATAATTAATTCAGTTGGTATGTTACTATATTTTAGTCAAAAAAGCCCAACAAACAAGCAGTCTAAACTATAAGTATTGCAGTAATATTAATTGTTGTATTGTTCGAAATCTGTCTGTCGTCAACTATCTTATCAGCGGAGTTAGATGTTAGATGCACTAAAAATCAATACTTCGGACAGTTTTGATTTGATTAAAAAATAGTCTGGATGTTAATGGCCAATAGAATTAAGTCATTAACAGGCTTATTATAAATATTCTAAATGATTGTATTTTAAACGAGTTTTGTTACGATTTTTGTGAGTTTTGAGGGGGGGGATTTAATTTCCGGGCTACCCACTTAAGCCGGGACAAGAAATTTTAGTTAACGCCGTCATACCGGCAAGGATGCCGGTATCCAGTGTCATGGAGGGTAACTTTCCGATAGCGTTGCCGCATGATTTAGGGTCTATGCCAAACTACAGCTTCACATTCGTGTGACTGGATTCCGCCATCCTTGCCGGAATGACGGATTTTTTGGCACTTGGCGAATCATTTTGCGGCTCTGTGTCCCGTCTTAAGTGGGTAGCCAATTTCTGAAAGTCTATAGTAAAAATGGGGCATACTTCATAGAAGCCCAAAAGTAGTTGACACTTTTTTATCACAAAAAATGCTAATAATCTTTGTCGGGTTAGGCGCTAGCCGCAACCCGACACATAGTCGTTGATTTGTCGGGTTACGCTTTCGCTAATCCGCGATGGTTATTGCAAAAAAAGTGTAAACCCAAGAATGAAGGATGCCCGGATTTTTTGCCATTGGTATAGATTATTTATACTGACTGCGCATTGTCAAACTTCAACTTTTAAATTTACTTTAATCAGTCAGGCTGCATCCCTTTGTGTTTACTTCGAGTCCCGGTGTGGTGTAATTACAGTTATCTTGAGAGTCAGCGACGCCATCGTTGTCAGTGTCAACCAGGCTTAGATTCTGAGTAAAGACTATTTTTCCTGAGCGTGGTGGAACCGAAATCGGCCATGTCGCTACTGTGCCTTCTGGAAAAGTAACATAATTAGAACACATGCCCGGGTTACTTAATTGGGTCGGACAATCTGTCATCTTTGGGAAGTCAGTTGTATTGACAAGCATATTCGATTGAGGTAATCCGAAAACACCTGGGTCGAAAGGCGCTATTTCTATGTTGGCAACCCAAACTTCGATCCCGGTTGGGATTTTAGTGATGTCAAGTCTTGCGCCTTGATTAGGTAGATTCGGATTAGCTGCCGTGGTATTTGCCTCAAAGATATAGGAATGCCGTTGCCACTGAGAGGACATAGTGACTTTGTCGAGAGAGAGTTTTGATAAACTAGTGTAGTCTTGTGGGCCGGCTAACCTGACTACCGGATACAAAAAGCCACTATCAACAGTTGACATCAGATCAAAGGTTATTCGATAAAACTTCCCCTTGGTGATAGCAAATTTTGGGCTGTTAATCAGTGTTTCTGATGCACCGGCAATAACATGGATACAGTTAACACTGACTGGCAAGCATCCTTCGAGAGATAAGCTGGAAAATGGGCTAATGGCATTCCAACTGCTCCAGTCGTAACGTCCATTAGAAAAATTGCCGTTAGGCATGAAGTCGAGTCCGTTTAGTCCCTGCGCTAATGAAGTAATTGGTGCGGGTGTGTCACTGTTTAGGTCGTTATTACGTGCGATTTCGTTACTTGTTGCCATCTGCCAGTCGATGAACTTGTAGGTATTGGAAAAACCGGGCCCACTTTCTTCCACTATTTTCGGTGATTGGAGAATCGAATAATGGTTGTTGTCATACGTAGCAAATTTAGCAACAGCTCCGAAGTTAGAGGTGCTTTTGATAGCAACGCCTTGGGTTGTTGAGAAAAACTGATTTCCAGTAATACTATTTCCAGATATACCGCCATAAGCCATAGAATTTTCTTGTTGCCAAATTAATGAATTTAAGCCCCCGTAAAAAATATTATTGCTGATAGTATGCTTGCCGCCGTTATGTATTTTAACGGGGTAATTTGCTCCTTTTACGGTATTCCCTGATACGGTAATTCTCGCTACACCATCATCAAGAAAGATGCCGCTGGTATTTAGCTTATATACATCAGGGCTGCCATCTATGTAGCCGGGCACGTCAAGAATCAAATTGTTCAAGACCAATGAGCTCAATGATGAAGTGCCAAGATAGATTGCTCCGCAATCATTTACACTAAGACATGAGCGCTGAATTACGTTTGAGGCTATGATATTACTTTTTTGTCCCGTGATTCCAACATCACCGATATCTGATAAATGATTGTATTCGATAATAGACGTAATGCCCACAGAGATTGCAGGTTCTGTTGGCTGTGGCAATGAGATGCGTTTGCCGGCCGCATTAATGGATACCCCTATCTCAGATAATTCATTATTTTCAATAAGTGCGTTGTTAGAAGAATAGTTGAAAAAAATTGCGGATAGCCCCGTTCCTGCGATGCGGTTTGCATTAATGGTTGCCCTTATAGAGTTAAAAGCGTCGATTGCACGTCCTGCAATATCATGAATATTTAATTGTTTTAAGGTTATGTTTGTGGAGTAGTTAATGTTTACGCCCGTTGACGCGCCATCAATTTCCAGATTTTCGACCGTTAGATTTGAGCGGGCATTTAGATCAATTGCAGTATCAAGAGATGCTGCTGAAACTTGGTTGCCTGGATTTACGTTGGTGGGTGACCAAAGGTAAAGCGATTGTGATGTATCATCAAAGTACCATTCCCCCGGTGAATCCAACATCCACAGCTCATCATAAAAATAAAATCCCCAGCCTGCCTGTGATAAAGGCTTGAGTGTATTAGGCTCAATTGACAGTGAGTTTGTATTTACATCGGTTACAGTAAATGCACCGGTTGCCCAGTCTACATGATGAAGTATCAGCTTTGTGCCGGAACTGACACTGCTGCCTGCTGGAAGCTGTAAGTCAGGAGTTATAATTTGTGAGCTAACTTGCTTGCCTGTTGCATCAGTGATAGTGGGAGAGGCAGCAGTAGTTCTAAGATAAACAGATTCAGGTCGAGTTATATCAAAGCCTGCATTGGGGTGATGCGCGATGGTGACCGGATCTCCTTTAAACAGTATCGTATTGGGTTTGGATATCACGCCACTCTTCTGCACATTGGCGTAGCCCATAAAAATTTGCTTAGTCTTCGGTATGACAATGTCGAGCCTGGCATTTGAAATAGTGCGGGTTGCCGTAAATTCAACGGAGACATTTTGCCATTGAGCATTACCGGTAATATTTTTAGCTAATCCTAGCGAGGCATAGTCGTTACCATTTTCGCGTACTATTAGGGTAGCGGAGGTATTAATCGGGACATAAATAGCTACAGTTACAGTATACTTTTGTCCTCCAATAACAGGGAATATATTGCTATTAGTGAGGCTGGTCCTGTTTGTGCTTCCGGCGATAAATCTCATGCAACCCGCTACAGTCAGAGGGCATATGGGGCTGAATCTTACACTGGCATCAGTTGGCCATGAGCCCCAATTTGCCACAGAGCCCGGAAAGTTGGTGTTGATTATTAAATTCTGATTCTGGGGGAACAACGTGGTTTGCCAAATGTTACCCTGATAAAGTTGCCAATTATAACCGTCAATGGTGTTAAATCCGCTAATTTTAGGTTTGTTGGTGCATTGCGATGGGGATGAGCCAAAATAAATATTGGCAGTAGCGGTGCCATTATTGATAGGTTTTAAAGTCTCGTACCACGTTTGTCCGCAACTAAACAAGACTCGATCCCCTGGAAGGAGATTGGCAGTGTTGACTTTTGCTATGCTTTGCCAAGGGCCGTTAGTTGCAGACACAGAGGCTGTTGTTCCGCTAAATGTATCATTACCATTTGTCGCATCAACGTAGTAAGTTGCCGCTTTCACCTGCGAGCAACATAAAGCGGCCGAGGTTAATAATAAATAACTGAAGTATTTCATTTTGGCACTTTAAACGTGTATAAAAAAAAGAGGAACATAAAATCAATATGTTCATTCATAGAATATTGAAGCAATATTTATATAAATTTAATGATAGTGGGTTATGAAATTAAAGATAGTAAGTTGTGAAATTAAATGTTGAGTTTTCAAACTACCCACTTAAGACGGTACAGTTTGAGGTTAAGCCGTTCGTGGTGAGCAAAGTAAGCCCCTTATACTCGTTGTTCCAGTTTTTTTAGCGTGACTGAGGAAACTCCAGATAAATAAAGATATTTTCGTTAGTCCCGACGTAGGCGCCGCTCCCGCGGTGGGAGCGACGCCTACGTCGCGACTATAGTTCGTCATTAGGTTAGTTTTCTGGACTCAGCTTTTATTTGATAGACTCACCTGCATCACTTTTTATAATCAATGAATAAAAACTTTA
>CAIMDR010000389.1 GCA_903839795.1 uncultured Methylococcaceae bacterium
CCAATGCTAATAATGGTCATGTCAGAAGTTTTAATGGTGATAGTGCCTTAATATTTTTTCAAGGAACTACAAAAGATTCCTTATCTAATGCTGTAATAACGGCAATGAAGATAAAATATATGCTTTCAGACAGTGAAAATGGAATAAATACACTGCTTAAAAAATATTCTGAGATTGATTTTGGTATTGGTATCGATCACGGCAAAGTCCTTTGTACTAAGGTTGGGGTTGGCGGTGAACACAACCGCGACTTATTTTGGATAGGCAATTGTGTTAATAAATCCACAGTCATAGGAAATGAGTGTAAATCACCCAATCATATTGGAATTTCCAGTTGCGTATACGAGAACTTAAACGATAATGCCAAATATGGAAATCGTAAAAATTACTTAGGACAAGATGAACGAGTCGATATATGGACGCTTGCCAGTTTTATCTACAATGGAAACTATGAATATTACTACTATACAAGCTGGCACTGGATAGTTGCTTGACTGGTGAACTTAAAAAATTGGGGGTCAGGTCTTTCTTTAATACATTAAAATATAATTTTTCACGACCTGACACCTTTATTATTCTGATTTCAAAAATACTTTTGCTTGGTATAAGCCTTTCATGACATCATTAGCCTACATTAATGCCGCTGTAGCGTTTATTTGATCATTTTAACTTAGCCTGTTGTACCCAATAAAGGAATCAGTAAACCTATCTTATGAACTGGCTAAAAAACTGGATATTCGGTAACAAAGCGCCCGCTAAAGAAGACCTACAAACTCGTTATTTAAGTGACAGCTTGGCCTTTACAAAGCAACAGCAGAATACCAGGCTATCCAGCAACCAAGCACTTGCCAAACCGGCAGCAGCGCAACTAGACCCAAAAGTCCGGCATTTGCGCGACACCTTGAGTTTTTCCAAACAACAACAGCAAGCCTTGCTCCATAAACAGAATGAACATGAACGCTGGCAGCGGCACTATGGTTCTCTGCATATCGACGAACTAAAAAAACTCAGCGGCATAGAGTTCGAAGATTACCTTGCCGAGTTGTTTACAAGCCACGGTTATCAAGTACAAATGACACCCTCAACCGGCGATTATGGTGCTGACCTGATCCTGCAAAAAGACCAGCATCTTACCGCTGTCCAAGCTAAATGTTATACAGGCAGTGTCGGCGTGTCCGCTGTGCAAGAAGCCTTATCCGGCATGGCTTATTACAGCTGTCATAGTGCCTGGGTCGTCACTACCGGTAATTACACCGTTAATGCCGTCGAACTCGCCAGACAATCCAAGGTGCGGCTGTTGGGTCGTGATGAACTCGGCAAACTCATCTTGCAAATGCAAAACCTAACAGCAAACTAATATGGCCGATCAACTACCGATTATTAGAGAAACCCGCGCCATCAATGCCAGCGCAACCACATCGACCAGTTTATTGGGGCGTGGATTGGCGGCAATTCAGAGTGGAAAGATGGTCGTCTCTGCCAAGCATACTGAAGAAGATTTAGTTTCCGCACTATCTCGCGTTATGAATGCTGCTTTCAGAATGGGGCATCTAACATTTAAGGAAAATGCAAAGTATGTGCTGAATAAGATATGTGAAGAGTTTGGCAAAATGGCCACTGACTCAATTACTATCTACAATCTGCAAGCTGCCTACATAGCCTCAAGTAATTTAAGCTCAAATAATGGTGCGTCTTCAACGAAGGAAGTAGCAAATATAAAATCTATTGAGGAGTTATATCTTGATGATGAATTATATACATCATCGCATTCGCAAGGATTAAATGGAGATGAAATTCAGAAAAAGTTTGATCGAGATATATACAGAGACGGACTTATAGCGGCTATAAGTCACATCGAAGCAGGGAAGAAAAGTTTCGCTGAGTATACTCACGCCATGATTACAGAGCTTGGCGAAAATATTCGCCCTTATCTGGGATCATTTTATCATGGTATGCGATTCTCCCCAGGCTTTGACAGCTCAGGAATGGATGATTGCGAATCTATTGAAAAAACAGCAATGATTTTGGATAATCAGATGAAAAAAGGAATGAAGGAGGTTCTGGAGTTTCTCAAGGCTAAACACTTCAAAACCACACAGAGTCCAAGTTCGTCGCCAACGAGTGAGAACAAAAACAACGAGACAAGCAAGCCACTTAATCAACATGACTAATCAAATACCGGTTATCAGTACGTCTCACAACGTCACTATTACAGATAAAAAATCCTCCAGTCTAATTGGTCGCGGCTTGATAGCCATTCTGAATAAGGAAACCAGTCTTACACTGGATGACCTAGGAGTCTGTCCGACTTAAGGTTTA
>CAIMDR010000390.1 GCA_903839795.1 uncultured Methylococcaceae bacterium
CCCCTCTTTAAAAAAGAGGGGTTAGGCGAGATTTTATTTAGATAAATCCCCCTCTGCCTCTCGCTTTGCTCTCCTCCTTTTTCAAAGGGGGAGAGTATCTACTTTAAAAAGCCGGGTAAATTGAATGCTAGCAATAATTAAGTAGTTAATTTTAAAGTATTTTATTTTTTACATACCACGTTTTACCCGGGGATTTAAAGTGGATACGGGGGAGAGCAAAGCGAGAGGGTTTGAATAATTACAACGTTTATATCAATACGGATAAACCCTATTATTGCAAAAAGTAAAAATAGGGAAATGAAGAATGCTGAACTTATAAGATATAATGACTTTATAAAAAATGTCGTAATAGCCTACAAACCGCCAAAAGCAATATAAGGAACAGAAATCATGATCAAAACGGTAAAGCAGGCGTGCGTTTTTAACCCGATTATTCGTGACTATCGAATGAGTCAGGCCATTGAAAACTTGGCCGATCTTATTAAAGATGAAGGTGACGGACAAGAATTCTTTTCCAGAAACTACGTCACGCAAGGCATGGAGCAGTTGTTTCGTGAAGGCATGTTGCGCTTGTCAGGCCAATCCGACCAAGCCGTTTTTGAACTCACTCAAGCCATGGGGGGTGGTAAAACCCATACCATGATTGCCTTTGGATTATTGGCAAGACATCCGGAATTACGTCAGCAAATACTCCCCGCCGATCTGGCTGAACGCATTAATTTTGGCAAAGCCAGAATTGCCGCGTTTAATGGACGCAACAACCCCGACAATTTTATTTGGGGCGATATTGCCAGCCAATTAGGTCAAGAAGAAGCCATTAAACCCTACTGGATTAACGGCCCTAAAAGTGTTGATCAAGCCACTTGGAAAACCATTATTGGCAATGAACCAACGCTCATCATGATTGATGAACTGCCGCCTTATCTTGATAATGCCAGCACTCAAGTCATGGGCGACGGCACCTTGGCCAACCGGGTGACCTATTCAATCAGCTGTTTATTAAGCGCCGCACTGGAGCTGGATAACTGCTGTATCGTCATCGCCAACCTGTCCGGCAGTTACAGCACCCAAACCAAAGCCTTAACAGAAGCCATCACCAACTTACAACAAGAAACCCGCCGCCAAGCCAAAACCATCACGCCCGTCCAACTGGCGAGTAACGAGATTTACGAAATTCTTAAAAAACGGCTGATACTCAGTCTACCGGATGACAGTGTTATCAACGATGTCGCCGAAGAATATGCCCAGCGCATTAAAGCGGCAACCGATGGCGGCTACATTACCGCCACCAGCATAGAACAAATCGCCGAACAGGTACGCGAAACCTACCCGTTTCATCCCGCTTTTAAACATTTGGTGGCACTGTTTAAAGAAAACGAAGGTTTTCGGCAAACACGCGGCCTAATGCAGTTTGCTGCCCGTTTGCTCAAAAGTGTTCAGGACAGAACCTTGGACGATGTTTATTTAGTCGGCTCCCAGCATCTCAATATCAATGACCTGGATGTCAAAGATGAAATTGCCCGGATTGCGCCCTCGCTACAACCCGCCATGAGTCACGACATTTCCGATGGTGGCAGTGCAGTTGCAGAAACTATTGATGACCAACTTTCCAGTGATGCCGCCACCCAAGTCAGCACCTTGTTGTTAGCCTCCTCCTTATCCCGGGCAGTCGGCGGTCGTATCGGTTTAACCGAAGGCGAGATCATTGAATTTTTAGCCGCGCCCAACCGCAAACCGGACGAATTTATTACCGCACTGGAAAAGCTAAAAGAACAAGCCTGGTATATTCATCGCGAAGATCAGCGTTATTTTATTAGAGACACCGAAAACCTGTCCCGAAAAATTGAGCGTAATGCGCGTGATATTCCGCAACCCAAAATCGACCAAGCACTCATCAATCATTTGACCGGCATCCTGCAACCGGTTAGCAAAGCCGCCTACCAGGAAATAAAAGCACTGCCACTGCTCGACGACATTCGCTTGACGGGCACAAGACTCCTGTTGGTCGTGCGTCCCGATGGCAAACTTCCACCCCACCAACTCAATAATTTTTTCCTGTTTCAGCAAGAAAAAAACAACTTGCTGGTGCTTTCAGGACAAGACAG
>CAIMDR010000391.1 GCA_903839795.1 uncultured Methylococcaceae bacterium
TGCAAAAGTTTGCTTGGGTAAACTCCATTCCTTAGGATAGGATGTTTCAAGACGTAACAAAGCCAAGCCTTGGTCAGGCAGGATTTTCTCTACTCGCGATTTACGAATTTTCCCCAAGCCGTTTCGCACCCAAATAGCGCCGCTGGAATTTGAGACCAAGCTGGCGTTGGTAAGTATCCTGCGACCTTTATCGACAATAAAACCGTTCCCTGATTTTGCAGTGCTTCCGGAATGAATGGGAAAGGATTCCATGGCGTGGGCAGACCAATGCGTGACTGTCGGAATGACAGCACTATTGCTGACTAAGTTTGGTGTTCCAGCTGAAGGCAGGGAAATCGACGTCGTATTAGTGGGCTGATGATTGCCCTCTATCTTTGTCAGCCAGTCTCGCAACGGTTTTGCCGCATCAAACTCGCCTTTGGACTCATAAGCAAGGGCCGCTTTATTGCGCCAGCTTAGCAATTCTTCGCGGTTTCCTGCCGCCAAGGCCGCACGCGCACGCAAACGGTAAATATCACCTTGTGGCGGATTACGTCCTATCCAATTATCCAGTTGTTTTATAGCCTGAGAAAGCGCCATCCGGTCAATCAAAATTTCAGCTTGGGCAGCGACTAAGGCGACATCATCGGGATGATTTTTTAGCTCTTCGCTCAGTTTGGTTAGCGCCGGTGTCGTTTGCCCCACTCGATCTTCAAGATAAGCGAGCAAGGCTGCTGTTTCACTGACATCGGGATGCTCTGCCGCTACCAAATTGCCAAATGCGTTAGCCTTGCGAAATTCACCTGATTGAAGATAAGCGCGAACCAGACCAATTTCAGCCTCAGGTGATTCTCCCATCGCCGCCGCTTTCTCATACCATTCAGCGGCCTGCTGCGCCTGCCCGTTTGCCAAAGACGTTTGTGCATGCAAGATTAGCGAGGGTATCGTTTCTTCGGGATGACTGGATTCAGCATAACATTGAGCGGCGAACATCAGTCCTGCGGTTGTTAAAATAAAAAGATTTTGTTTGTTATTTAAGAGTTGCTTTGTCAAAGATTGATAGTTCATAGGGATGAAATGAATTGATGCGATTGATTGCCTCAGGCTTTTTCTAAGGAATGAAGGACGCCAAAAAAGTCTATTGTTCAATTGCATAAGGCAGGAATGGTAACAATAGAGATCATAATTAAGCTATATTCTAAAGCTGTTCTATTGCAAAACGATGAAAATGACACGTATCAAAGCTGATGCATAAAATAAATCGGCTTGGCCGGTTTGAGATTGATAGTGACTGGGTCATTATCGTGTTCAGGGATCACATTTTCATATTGATATCATTTTAAGCCGATACACAGATAATAACGCTTAATCCCTTCAATGGATGTTATCTGTTAGTATCGAAATTATTTTTAATAAGCTATAGCACTGGGAGTGCTATTGAATTGTTGGTTTTTACTCTTAAATTTCAACTAACCGGCTATTTATGGGACAACTAGTTTATAATTAGCGCAATTGTACGTAGTAACACGGTATAAACAACCATCGTTTTCATGTCATCATCTAACTCTAGTTATTGCAATTACCCGGCTTTTAAGCCTTTAGAGCAGCAGAAAAAATCACGTTTTATTGCGGGCTTGTTGTTGGCAGTGGTGGTTATGTTGCATAGTGCCTTGGCGTGGTATTTATTAAGCACACCTAAAATGGAACATAAAAAACCGTTGATTGTTATGGAGGTGGCGATGTTGACAAAACCTCAGCCTGTTTTAAAAGCAGCGGCA
>CAIMDR010000392.1 GCA_903839795.1 uncultured Methylococcaceae bacterium
GTATCAACAGACAGCTTAACTATTTATCAGCGCCGCTACCGTTCTTTTATCCAGTTACCCATGGTACTGGAGTTATTGTTACTGGATGAAACGCATCCACGCTCGGTTGCTTATCAACTGCATCAGTTATCGATTCATGTGGATGCTTTGCCCAGAGTAAAAAGTAAAAGCCGTCTAAGCGAAGAGCAGCGTTTAATTTTAAAAACCTATACCAATTTACGCCTGTGTAATATGTCCGAATTAACCTTGGCCGATGAAAATGAAGGCATCTATACCGATTTGGAAAACTTGCTATCGAATACGACTGATTTGTTGTGGCGGTTTGCAGAGGTTATCGCCGAAGCTTATTTCAGTCACTCGCAGACCTCACAGCTGCTGATACCCAGTAGCGCCGAGGATGAACTGTGAAATACCGTATTACCCACACGACGCTCTACCACTACAGTCAATCAGTCGGTTTGTGTCAGAATGAAGCCAAATTACAGCCTCGTAATTTCTGGCGTCAGCACTGCCACAGCAGTCTTTTTGATATTAAGCCCACACCTATGGATCTTCGCGAGCGGGTTGATTTTTTTGGTAATCGCGTCGTTTATTTCTCTACCCAGCAACCCCACTCTCAACTCATCGTCACCGCAATCAGTGAGGTAACGATATTTCCCAGGCAAAACAATTTGGATTTGTTTAATCAAATGACTTGGGAACAGGTGCGCAACCTGTTACAGGGAACCCCGCTGCAAGGACAGTCACAAAGCCAGCAAATTCAAAGCCAGCTACAAAACCAGGACAATAATCTTGAGATACTGGATGCCCGACAATACATTCTGGACTCACCCATGATCACAATTACTCCTGAACTGGCTGAGTATGCAGCAAGCTCATTCCAACCCAACCGGGCGTTAGTGGACGTTGTACATAATTTAATGGGGCGCATTTACAAAGACTTTACCTACGACCCAACCTTTACCACCATCGCTACGCCCTTATCTGAGGTGCTCAGTTTTCGTCGAGGTGTCTGTCAGGATTTTGCGCACTTGGCTATCGGTTGTTTACGAGCGTATGGAATCGCCGCTCGCTACATCAGCGGTTATGTCGAGACCTTGCCTGAACCCGGCAAGCCCCGTCTGGTAGGGGCTGATGCCTCCCATGCCTGGTTTTCGGTTTACATTCCCGGTATGGGCTGGCTGGATTTTGATCCAACCAATAATACCGTACCGCTGGATCAACATATCACTCTGGCCTGGGGACGTGATTATGCCGATGTAACTCCGCTTAAAGGCATTGCCTTTGGCGGCGGCCAGCATACCTTATCGGTATCAGTGGATGTCTTAAGACTGGAATAAAAACAATCATAAACTTAAAAATAACATCATGACTTAAAAAATAACACCACGAAGACACGAAGATCACGAAGTTTTTACCTTGTCTTTTCTTCGTGTCCTTCGTGTCTTCGTGGTGAATAATTTTTTAGATTTTTTGCACACTAATCACTTTTAACTTAGAGGAGTTTTTATGAGTACTATTCATTTTATCGGCGGCGAAAAAGGCGGTGTCGGTAAATCGGTTGTTGCGCGTCTACTGGCTCAATACATGATTGACAACAATATTCCCTTTATTGGTTTTGATACCGATCGGTCGCATGGTTCTTTACTGCGTTTTTACAGTGATTATGCCTCACCGACAGTTATCGACAACTACGAAAGCCTCGATGCCATAATGGAGGCTGCTTCAGAACAACCGACGCAACGAATTCTGGTTGATCTTGCGGCACAAACCCACCAACCGCTAGGTCAGTGGATAGAGGACTCTGGTGTGCTTGATTTAGCAGAAGAGCTGGGGATTTCTATCTGTTATTGGAACGTTATGGATTCTGGCAAAGATAGTGTAGATTTACTGGACAAATTACTCGACCAATATGGCACGCGTCTTAATTATATTCTGGTACAAAACCAATTACGTGATGAAAATTTTAATATCCTGGAAGATTCAGGCGTTAAAGAGCGGGCTCTGGCTTTTGATGCCCGAGTTATTAAGCTAAAGCGCCTTCATGCACCAGTAATGACCAAAATAGACAGTAACAGCTACAGTTTTTGGGCAGCAAAAAACAAAGATACCGAAAGCCTCGATGCATTGGGTTTACTTGAAAGACAGCGGGTTAAAATTTGGTTAAACCACGCTTATAAAGAAATTGAATCATTGGGTGTTTAAAGCAGGGAAAAGCTATTAGTCCACGAAAAGCACGAAAAGCACGAAAAGCACGAAAATA
>CAIMDR010000393.1 GCA_903839795.1 uncultured Methylococcaceae bacterium
AGGCAAATTTATGGGCATCTTCCAGATCCTTTTGAGTTCTTCTTCTCAGGTTTTCCATTTCCGCCTGGGTGCGAACGGCTTTATCCCAAGACTCGTGCGCTTTTTGTTTGGCTTCTTCCAGTTCTTGTTTCAGCTCTTCAATGGTATATTCATGCTCACCCACTTCAGTGTGTGGCTGCTCTTCATTGACTGTTTCAGTTTCAGCCTCGGATTCAACAGCACTATCAACCTGCGATTCAGGTGTTTCCTGATCAATACTCATCTTTTTTGTTCCTTAACTCTAGTTGTGGTAACGCGCTTAAATGCACAAAGAAATATTGTTACTTATCATGGGGTCGATGTTTTTGGATTCAAGGCTGCACCTAATAATTTTGCTGTCACATCGATAAACGGAATGATTTTTTCGTAAGCCATGCGTGTTGGCCCGATAACGCCGAGCACGCCGACTACTTCGTCATTAACCGAATAAGAAGAGGTAACCAGGCTGCAATGATCAAAGGCCTGATAACCGGATTCTTCGCCGATAAAAATCTGCACCCCTTCAGCTTTCATGGATTGATCCAGCAAATGAATCACATCCTGCTTTTGACTAAACGCTTCAAACAGCTTTTTTAAATGATTCCGGTCTGACAACTCGGAAAAACCCATTAAATTGGTTTCCCCTGCCAGCACATAATCATCTTTCTCGTTGCCCGATTCAAACGTCAATTGCGCCATCTTTATCGCATCCAGCATCGCCTGATTCATGCGTTCCTGATCCGCTTGCAACTCATTTAAAACGGCAGCTCGTACTGCGGTCAGGCTATGGCCGCAATAAATTGAATTAAGATACGCGCCCGCCTGTTGCAACTCAGAAGCACCAAATGCTTTGTCGGTATGAATCACTTTGTTATGAACTTCCTGTTCGTTGGTAACAAAAATAACCAGTACGCGCTTATGCGATAAAGGCAAAAATTCAATGTGTCGCAAGCACACCAGCTCTCTTCTGGGTAGCGTGACTACGCCAGCCATTTTGGTAAGATCGGCAATCAATCTTGACGCAGCCTCTATCATAGTGCCGGCGTTTTCTTTTTCCGATAAACCTTCATACAACCGCGCCAACTCCTTTGTATCCAAAGGTTTAACCGTTAACAAGCTGTCGACAAATAGCCGATAGCCGCTGACTGTCGGCACACGCCCGGCTGATGTATGCGGTGAATGAATCAACCCCAGTTCTTCCAGATCCGCCATCACATTACGAATGGTTGCCGGGCTTAAGTTTAGCGCCGAATCTGTTGACAACACACGGGAACCCACCGGCTGACCATCACTGATATAACGTTCAACCAGCGTTTTTAATAATTGCAACGAACGTTCATTTAAATTACGGGTACCCTTACGCACACACACCTCATATAAAGCTAAAAATTAGCACTCCAATACACTGAGTGCCAATTGGAAAAAATATCAGCTCACCAGCCCATTGTCAATAAAGACTAAATGAGTTGGATATTGAAAAAACGTGACAATCTTCTTTTAGCTTTCGAAAATCAACGGCTTTTTTGTAATTATTCAGTACCCCCGCTATGAAAAACAGGGGTACGGGACAATGCCGTTAAGTTAAGCATACGACTTGAGTAAAATCGCTTTAGCTGTTTTACAGGCAATAGCTAAAGCGATTGCACTCCAGTTTTTTAAACAACTTGCGCTTACAGGCGTAGGCCGGAATAAGGCTTTTCGAGCGCAAGCGAGAATAAGCGTTTCCGGCATTTTGTACGAGTGTGCCGGAAACGCCACCACGCGCTCCGCCCTTCGACAAGCTCAGGACAGGCTTGGGTGGTCTTATTCCGGCCTACGCCTATTGCTCGTTATAGATGCCTCATCAGAATCAAGACTTAAAAATTTGAAGATTGATATATAATGCCTCGCTTGGTATTTATGTTCACGTTTTGGAGTTATTATGAAGAAAATTACGTTAATTGCGTCAGCTGTACTGTTCTTGTTTACGGCGACTACCCATGCGCATGGTCCTGTGCGTCAAAAAACTGAAGAACAAATCACTATCAATGCACCTGCTGACAAAGTTTGGGCCATTATTAAAGATTTTGGTGATATGTCCTGGCTTCCCGCTGTAGGTAGCACAACGGTTGAAGGTGGCAACAAAAAAGGCGCAACACGCGTTTTGACCTTAAAAGATGGCGGTACCATCACTGAAGAACTGAAAAAGTATGATGAGGCAAAAATGTCTTATGCTTACAAGATTACCGATATGAGCACTGCAAAAACAATTACTCATGCCGGTGTTGAAGAAAAAGTGCCTGTACTGCCGGTAGACAACTACTCTGCCAGTATTGAAGTAGAAGCTAAAGGCGATACTTCTGTCGTTTCTTGGACGGCCGGTTATTACCGTGCTTATACCAACAACAATCCACCAACAGAAATGAATGAAGAAACCGCTAATGCAGCCGTTGGCGCTGTCGTAAAAACCGGTTTAATCAGCCTGAAATCTTTAGCTGAAAAGTAAGGGTTAAACAGGTGTTTTTTATGAAATGCCAAGTTGTAGCGATAGCCATCGCTGCAACTTTTTTTACGGCACCCTTGGCTGCCGCGCCTTTTGCTTATATCAGCAATCAATTAGATGACAGCATTTCAATTATTGATACTGAGCAGGGCACGGTGGTTGATACTATTCGTGTGTATGGCAAACCCGCTGGTGTTGCAGTTGCTCCGGCGGGTGATAAGGTTTATGTCAGTACGCCGGAAGCCAAAGGCTTTGCCGTTATCGATGTAAAAAAACGCGAAGTTATTGCCACTGTGGCGGTCAGTGACGGCGCCTTGGGCATTACTGTAGGCGCAGATGGCAAGCGTATTTTTGTCGCGGATTGGTACAATAACAATGTTGATGTTATTGATGCCGAAAGTTTAAAGGTCATTAAAACCATTCCTGTCGGCGAATCGCCATCGGGCTTGGTAGTCAGTCCTGATAATCGTTGGCTGTATGTTGCCAATCGGCTGAGTGATTCAGTGTCCAAAATTGACCTCAATACGCTGACGCTTAACAAGACCGCGTTGGTTGGCTCACATCCTTTTGGACTGACCATTGATGCCAGAGGCGAGCGCATTTATATCGCCAATGTACAAAGTGATAATGTAACGGTATTGGAAACCAAGCGTATGCTGCCTATCGCGACCGTAAAAGTTCATATACTGCCTTATGCCTGTGCACTGGCGCTTAATGATAGTCGTTTATTGGTGACCAATCAGGATGATGGTTCGGTGTCGGTCATTGATACCGCAACCTTAAAAGAAACGGCGCTGATTGAAGTGGGCAACAAACCCGAAGGTATTAATACCCATCCCGATGATCGGCATGTGTATGTCGCTAATTGGTTTGATAACACCGTGTCGATTATTGATGCCAAAACCCTAAAAGTAATTGACACCATTAAAACCGGCAAAGGCAGTCGGGCATTTGGACAGTTTTTTGGTAAGTAATTTTAGGCGTTGTTGGTAAATTTAAGAAGAAAATTGTGCCCCACAGACTGACTTCCAGTCACTTGTGAAACAGTAATAGACCGGCGTTTTTGTAAGTATTCACCTCCCCCTTTGAAAAAGGGGGAGAGCAAAGCGAGGGGTCTGAGGGGGATTTATTTAAAAAATCTCCCCTAACCCCTCTTTTTCAAAGAGGGGGACTGAATAATTACGATAAGCCCCTAACCCAACATTGATTATTCGAGAATAAAATGGCTGAAACTGTAGATGAATTAACGGTAACGTATGAAGATGGCGGTATAGAGACCGTTAAAGAACTGGATAAAAAAGTACTGACTAAAGGCGCCTGGGCTACCATTATGTACCGTTATCAAGACTGGAATCGTGCTAAAGAAGAATACGGCCCTGATAAATATACCATTCGTCGTTATCAAAAACGCAACGGTGAA
>CAIMDR010000394.1 GCA_903839795.1 uncultured Methylococcaceae bacterium
ATCCCTGCCGGGATGACGAGGCTTTTGTAGTTTTTTTATATTGTCACGAAATGACATACGAAGCCTGATCCTAAATAAATAACCCTAACTCAAATCAAACCATAAGTCATGCCAATCAGGATTAGTTCTTTCCAACAACGTAATCTTTGCTCGCCGAGACCAATTCTTTAGTTGTTTCTCACGTTGGATAGCGCTTTCCATTATCTCGTGAACTTCATACCAAACCAGATCATGAATACCATAACGCTTACTAAACCCTTCAACCAGTTCCATGCGGTGTTGGTAAACCCGCTTAATCAGATCGGAGGTAACTCCGATATACAGCGTTCCATTTCTTTTACTAGCCAGCATATAAACGCAAGGCTGTTTAAGCATGTGATCTCCTCCGTTTGCTCTCAAGCAGAGCTTGGGAACCAAAACAAAAAAGCTATCTGCCACTAAATCGTTTACTTAATCCTCACTCTATCACCCGCTTTAATCGCTTTTAGCAATTCATCACGAATAAGGCTGAGGTATTGCTCTGCTTGCGCTTCTGTTTCTATAAAAGAAGATACACTCATA
Source organism: uncultured Methylococcaceae bacterium (assembly GCA_903839795.1). Taxonomy (GTDB): domain Bacteria; phylum Pseudomonadota; class Gammaproteobacteria; order Methylococcales; family Methylomonadaceae; genus Methylobacter_C. The sequence continues at coordinate 562 of CAIMDR010000394.1, forward strand.
GCGGCTATGTTGGCAGGACTGATGGTTACTGTTTTTTTAGGTGCAGGTACGACAATAAGCGGCTCTGCTATTTTATCTGGATCATTAACCGGTCGTTCAGGTGACTTAACCGGCTCTATTTTACGCTGAGATTCAATATAACGATTGATCTGTTCGTAAGCGTCCTCTTCATAAGTTTCTGAGTCAAGTTGCTCACTGTTTAACTGCGGAATTGAATCGGTGTTATCAAGCCGTTTTTTACAAAGCTGTAAGGGATGCAGGGCTTGGTTTTGTAAATCAAGCGGCGCACCGGCTTCGTTCAGCACTGACTGCACCTTTTCAAGGCATTGGTTAAGCTGTTCATGCGCCAAATTACGTTTTTCGCTCACCAACTGGTTATTAACTTTCTGTACTTGTTCAATTAACGGATTGATCAGCCTTAATTGGTCATAAGGTGCCGTTAATTTATAAATGTACTCCAGTTCATCCAGAGCTTTTTTCGCTGGCTGATCTTTTTCCAGTGCAGGCCGGTTGGCCTTAAATTGATCATTAAGTGCCTTACTCAGCGCCTGCCAGGTTTGGAACTGGCTATTATAAAAGTCATCCAGATCTTCAAAGTTTTCCGAAAAGTCCTCCAAGGCCTTGGTATCTTCAACCATACGTTGAATCAGACTAAAGCTATTGGTTTGCTCAACTAATCCGGCAACCAGGATCAAGCCCTGTTCAATCTTGGCTTTACCAGGGAAATGACCGGTTTGAGCCTTATTGTTAAATGAGGTTAACTGGTCATTCCATTTTTTGAGTTCTTGCTGGATAAGCTCGGACAGTTCTTTTTCGCCTGAACCATTAAAGGTTTTATTGAACACGTTTCTAACAACGCTCGCCGCCTTTTTGAGCTGTTGTTCATCATGCTGACGGATTTTCTGGATACGGATTTCGCCCCGTTTACGCATACTGGTAAACGGTTCATAGGCTTTTTTAAGCGGTAAATCTCCGTTTAGGGTAAAGCTGATTTTTCCTGCCAAGCCTAATCTGGCAACCAACAATAAAATTTCATTATCAGGCCAACCGTAAGGACGGCGGCTAAAGCGAGTCATGACATCGCGTAAATATACCGCCTCATTGCGTTCAATTTTTAAAGAAATGTACAGCTCAACTTCGCGGGTTGCTTCCGGATTACATTCCACATCGGACATGTCCAAACCGAGCTGCCCCATGTCATCAGCCATTAAAACCGATTGGAGTTCGCGCAATAAATTGCTCGGATCACCTGTTGTTAATCGCAATAAATTTAACTTGGCGAAAGTGTTTTCGATAACGTACTTATAAGCGTCTTCCAGCATGGTTGACGGCGTGGAAGACTTGGACTGCATCTTGGCACCAATCGCATAAATATCGACATCGGTAAAGAGCTGCTCAAAGTCATATTTTAGGCGTTTTTCCCGCTCGATATTTTCCATCTGCTTTTCACGCAACAGATATTCCTGTTCCGGACGTTGCCCTGCGTTTTGCTTGAGAAAGCGATCCGTTTTAATAAATCGGGCAAGGTCTCCATCCAGTCCTTTGTAGCCAAAGATGCGCGGATGATCGGGCAGTTTAACCAAGACACAACCATCGCCTTCCAACGTAAAGTTTAAACATTGTTGGTCATGAATAAAATTATCGTAATGCAAATCCAGTGGTGAGATGACTTTGACCACCAGGTCTTCTAAAGTCGTCCCATCTTTTGGATGGCCATTACAAAAACGACTGATGCCATACGGCTGTTTGTTAACGGGATAGCGATAACTATTTTGCCTTGACAGCAATTCATCAAAGATAATATTTGATAGCTTGGTGGTCAGTTCTGAGGGCTCAATATCGGTATGTTGAATTTCATTCTCGATTTCCTTTTCTTCATTCGTTAAGAAAATGAATTCATCGCCATTTCGGGCAATTAATAATTCGCGTTCCAGACGATTAAGGCTCTCACCAATCTCTTTTCGCAAGGAAATTTTATCCGCATCAATTTGCTCAATGTTAAGTGTTACCAAATTATCGAGGGTGCTTTTTAGTACATCAACATAACGAATAAGAAAGAGTGTTTTTAGTATTTTGCAATCGAATTCAGTCAAGGTCTTGAGTTCACACGCTTGATCAATCGTCCGTTTGACAGCGGGTTCCAGAAAGCTTTCTATGGGCGAATAGAAACAATAAAAAGGGATTAATACGCCAATATCCTGATCCTTAACCTGCTTGGCTGCCGACTGAAAAGCATCCAGTAATGAGCGTTCACCCATGGCCAAATGTTTACCGGTAGCGCCTTTGGTGCGAATGGATTCAAACACCTTTTGCACCAAGGGATAGTGATAAGGTACAAAGGGATAATTATCAATAAACGAGGGAACATCGCTGTAGCCATTGAGTGCCGCCGTGGTGGTTTTATCAAAGGTCAACTGGTTGCGAAGAATGTCGCCTTTTTCTGCAAACACAGTTGCCAGAGCCACAACCGCTTGTTCAGTTTTTTCAAGCAGACGCTTTTGAATAACTTCTGAGGTATTGGAGCTGGACAATTGCAGGCGCGTATAAAACCGCCCCTGAATCTTCGAGAAATCTTCGCCATCACGCTTGTCAAACTGACCGATTGCGACATCAATATCCGCTTGTGATGTCACAATAACCCAGGCACGACCGCCACAAATAGAGCCTAGATCCTCGGTAATGGTCTGCAACTTCAACATCATTTGGGTGTTTTTTCCGATGAACTGCCCGACCTCATCGACCATAAACAAGATATTTCTGTCACCTTTTTGATCGAGGTAATCGTTTACCCATTTGCAAAAATTAGTGATATCCAACGGCAGATTGGTTTCCAGTTGCTCAACCCATTGCCGTGTTGAGACTAGCGATTGCTTGCTTGCAGCCGCCAAACTTTCTGCCAGTTCATCGCGATAGAAATCATAGGCATCACGTTGTTCTTCCCAGTTTGACCCTGTTAACTCGGCAAATTTATCTTTAAAGGCTTGGTATTGATTACGCTTATCCAGCTCTCTTTCCATGTGAGCGATATGCGGAAAATCTGCACAATAACCAACACGTTCGTTGAATACTTTTAAAAAAACTTTAAGGATAGCGTTATCGCCATCGTCGGTATTGGCCCGTGAGTCTATGTTAAATAAAATAACATCAGCCGGTTTCAAAACGGCATTATGTATGTCGCCATACAGCATCGCATCTTTAATTTTATCTGCAAAAAAAGTGATCGCTTGATGGGTTTCGCCATTCTTTTCGACCGCCCGATTTTCTAACAGGTAAGCCAATATTTTAATGAAATGCGATTTACCCGAGCCAAAGAAGCCGGACACCCAGACGCCAATCTTACTGGCGACTGCAGGATTTCTGTTTTTAACGGCAGGAATATAAGTTTCAAAAAAATGGCGAAAATGCCGATCCAATTCTTGGGTGATAACGTATTCATCGAGTTCAACATAAACACTGTCGTTATCGACCTGTTCGGCTTTAACAACGCCGTTAATGTCGCGGGTGAGTTGTTTGGAAAAAATATCTTCAATGATCATTGTGCAT
>CAIMDR010000395.1 GCA_903839795.1 uncultured Methylococcaceae bacterium
ACGGTGGTGATACGATCCGCGTAGGCCAAGCCGCCTTTTATAAAGGATAGCATCCCGTTAAATTCAATACCCTCCGGACTCCAAAGTTGTCTGGGCAGATTGAGCAAGCCTAGGGTAGCGTTTGGAAACAGACCTTGGTAGGCCATGTTATGTATCGTAAACACCGTCGCGGGACGACTGGCTTCCAGCGATAGCAACGCTGGCACCAGTGCGCTTTGCCAGTCATTACAATGGACTATATCGGGTGTCCAATCCAAATAACCCCGATTCATCGCTACTTCAACGGCGACACGACAAAACAGGGCAAAACGTTCGGCGCTATCCGGCCAGGCATTACCTTTTTCGTCAACATAAGGATTCCCCGGAAAACCAAAGAATTCAGGACAATCAACCAGCCATACCGGCACTTGAGTATCAGGCAGATAGGTCTCAAGAATGTTCGCATCGGTGTTATTTACCCGCACCGTGCTTTTGTAATAAATTTCTTCAGTGGTTTTGATGGCCTGATAGTTGGGCATTATCAGACGCACATCGACACCCAGCCCGGCTAATGCCGTGGGCAAGCTACCGGAAATATCAGCCAGTCCACCGGTTTTAATCAAGGGATGCGCTTCACTGGTCACAAACAGTATTTTTTTCATTAGCCGTTTTTCGCCAGTTATGATTTAAAAAAGGGGGCAAGTTCAAGCGGTTATTGCAAAATAAACTTAAGACCGATCAGCAACAAAATAGTCGCCAAAACCGGACGTAAAAACCGTTCCGGAATTTTTGCACTGAGGTGACTACCGACCCAAATACCCGGTAGCGATCCCATCAGCAAACTGCTTAATAAAACCAGATCCACATTGCCTAAGCTTAAGTGTCCAATCCCGGCAACAGCGGTTAAGGGAATGGCATGAGCCAAATCAGTGCCCACGATTTTAAGTGTGGTCATCCGGGGGTAAAGAAATAACAGCGCCACCGTACCCAGCGCACCCGCGCCTACTGATGACAGGGTAACCAGCACACCTAAAACTGCACCAATGAGTATGGTAGTGGGTATTTGTAAGTGCTTAAACCGTGCCGCATTTTCGGGATTGCTATGCTCATCATCAATAGGCTCAAGCTTTGCCGCTCTATTCAATAAAAAACTACGGACAAACAATGCACAAGCAGTTAACACGAGAGCTATACCCAGCGTAAAGGTAATGGCTCCGGTTGTTTCTTTGCCTATCGCCATAAAATGCTTAAGTACAAATAAGGTAATTATTGCAAAGGGTATACTCCCCAGTGCCATCCAACCCACTATTTTCCAGTCGACCGAGCCATGTTTGCCGTGATGCACCCACACCCCGCAAGTTTTGGTGATGGCTGCAAATAAAAGATCAGTACCTACGGCAACCGCTGGATTGAATCCGAATAAAAACACCAGTAAAGGTGTCATCAAAGATCCACCGCCTACGCCAGTCACACCCACCAATAATCCAACTGCAAAACCCGAAATCGTATATGCCAAATTCATTAAAACTAACCTTATGTTTTATTAGGTTTAAAAAACTGCCCACTATAACAGTTAATCAGTTTAAATTGGAGGATTTAGCCATAAACCATGCGCCTTATCTCCAGCATCATTTATCGTTATATTAGATATAAACATCTAAATATATCGTTTTATTATGTATAAAAACTACCTTAAGATAGCTGCCAAGAGTAAGAAAACCCTTACCGTTTTTTTAAATGCTCAACATTAAATGAATGAAAAAGAAGATTTACTTGTCTATGACGTTTTATAACGGACTTTAAAATTTTGCCTCCTGACTCACAAGGACGTTTTATATGGCGGGCTATTAGCCCGCTTTTTTTCGTTAGCGAGAACTGGCACATCATAAATAACCGTTATTTTGCAACCCTGCAATCAGGTTATTGAATAAGAATAAAGTGGAGAAAAGTATATGCCGTTACAACATTTAGTGGAATATTTTAATGACCGGCTCGGGCGCGAACATCGCTCCAGTTTTAGACCCTTTGTTCTGGAAGAAGGTAAAGTCAGCGGTCTTTTCGGCCCGATTCGGATCAACAGTTTTTTTGCCCCGTTACGACAAACGTTAAAGCCGACCAATATTGTAGGTTATAAGGCACAGATCACGGTTGCTCCCAATAAAACCCAGCACCTGTATGCAAACGAAATTGAAAACCTGCTAGCTAATAACGCCGTGCAAGCCGCTGATTTTGAGTCCATTATTAATTTTGATCGTTTGTCCCGCACTGTTCACATGCTTAATTATCTGACCTTGGCACACTCACAGGAAACCCTGTTTTTAGAGGTTGATCCGAGGCATATACTGGGTATTAAACAAGATCATGGCGCCTATTTTGAAGACGTAATAGCACAGTGCGGCTTGGAAACCAAAAATGTCGTCATCGTATTGGCCGTTAGCAGTCAATATGCCCGTTACTTTCAAGAGCTGCTTAACGGACTGGATAATTACCGACGCCGAGGCTATAAAATTGCGCTTAAATTTGATTACTTGGGCCAGGAAACTGAAGCGTTTGATTTGATTGCCAAGATATCCCCAAACTACGTTGGCACCTCCGCCCGAAATATGGAGGATCAGGAGCATAATGATAGCTTAATGGCGAAACTGCTACAGTTGAAAGCACAAGTGGCTTCAGTGGGCGGACAAAGTATCCTGCAACAGGTTGACGATAAAAAATCCGATTCATTAGCCCTCAATATAGGCTTTGACTTAGTGGAAGGCAGTTACTACAGTGCTATCCCGTTTGATTATTTAAGTCATTCGAAACCCGATAGTTATGGAGTGAATGTCAGTCAATCTTCAAGTTTTTAACTTTTGATTCTGGTGAGCCCTCCATAATAAGCAATATGCTGGAATAAGGAGCTTTGGGTGTCTTCATATACTTGTGTATAACGATGCGAGCGTAGCGTGTGGTGGTGGTCAGGCCTGAATATGTGATTGCAAGACTTGCCTGCTCTCCTTTTTTAGCTGAAATCCTCAGCTTGATAACTGATGTGCAGGGTAAAAACCTTGGTTTTTTATGCGGATTTCTCGAGAAATTAACCAAATACCTTAAGCAATTATCCTAATTTCTTGAGGACTTAACCAAACACCTCAAGCAATTATCCTAATTCCTCGAGGAATTAACCAAACGCCTCAAGCAATTATCCTAATTTCTCGAGGAATTAACCAAACACCTCAAGCAATTATGCTGATTTCTCGAGGATTTAACCAAACACCTTAAACAATTATCCTAATTTCTCGAGGAATTAACCAAACACCTCAAGCAATTATCCTAATTTCCGAGGATTTAACCAAACACCTTAAACAATTATCCTAATTCCTTAAGGAATTAACCAAATACCTCAAGCTGAGGGGTGCGCATCACGCACCATTTTTTATGCTAAAGAAAGAAAACAACAATTGATTCTGGTGCAAATAAAACCGCTTAGTGGATACGGTTTTAGGTGCGCGATGCGCACCCCACCACTAAATGAGGTTTTTAGGTTAATGTAGTTTTGACAAAAAACCATGTTCGATATTTCCTGCCAATAATGTTATTTTATAGCTGAGACCAGCGCACCAAGCTGTCCTAATTGTGATTAACATCAGAAACATCCCCTAGACAATCTGGAGCCACTCATGCGAATCGGACTACCCAAAGAAATTAAAGATAACGAGAATCGCGTCGGCATGACGCCGGGCGCAGTTAAAGCCTTGACACGGCGCGGTCATCAGGTTCTGGTACAAACTGGAGCGGGTGCAGGCAGTTCACTTTCAGATGAGGAATATCTGTCCGCCGGTGCTGAAATTGTGCCTTACGCAGAAGATGCGTGGGCCGCGCAAATGGTGGTTAAAGTAAAAGAACCCATTGCTTCGGAATATCAGTATCTACGTCCGGATTTGATTCTGTTTACCTATCTGCATCTGGCCTCCGACAAGCCCCTGACCGATGCCCTGTTAGCCAGTGGCACAACCGGCATCGCTTATGAAACCGTACAAACAGGAACCGGACAACTGCCGTTATTAACGCCCATGAGTGAGGTTGCAGGGCGTATGGCAACGCAAGTGGGCGCAACCTATCTACAAAAATCCCATGGGGGTCGAGGCGTATTAATGGGCGGTGTTCCCGGCGTCGCTCCCGCTAATGTCGTCATTCTGGGTGCCGGTATTGTCGGCACCAATGCCGCACGGGTTGCCGTTGGCTTGGGCGCACAAGTCACGGTACTGGATATTAGCCATGATCGCTTAAAGTATCTGGATGATATTTATCGCGGGCAATTACAAACGCGCATTAGTGATGAATATAATATTGAAGAGGTGATTTGTGAAGCCGATCTGGTGATTGGTGCGGTGTTAATTCCTGGCGGACGCGCTCCCTGGTTGATTACCCGAAACATGTTGCCGACCATGCCTAAAGGCTCGTCATTGTTGATGTGGCCGTTGATCAAGGCGGGTGCGTGGAAACCACTCACGCAACCACCCATAGCAATCCGACTTATGAAGTCGATGGCGTGGTGCATTACTGTGTTGCCAACATGCCGGGAGCCGTTCCTCGTACCAGTACCTTTGCCCTTAACAACCAAACAGCGATCTATACACTCCATCTTGCCAATGAAGGCCTGGAAGCTGTGCGTAAAACTCAGGCTTTGCAATATGGCCTTAATACCTACCGTGGCCGGGTGACTTATCCGGCAGTCGCTGAAACCTTTAATTTGAACTACATTGAGCCTTTGCAGGCCTTGAAAGAATAAAAAGGCACGCAACGCAAATCTTGCAGAACCAAGGTGATTTCGGCTATCAACTTAAGCCGGGACAGAGAATACCTCTTTAAGGGATATTCTGTACAAGTGTCCCGACTAAAAGTTGATAGCCTCTATTTTTTAAGCTTCGCTATAAGCCGCTAATATTTTTTTCTGGGTATTCGGCAACATGCCATAGAGTCCCAACTTATGCCTTAATACATTACGGCTAATATCTAACAACCGCGCAGTCTGAACCTGATTTTCCTCGCAGAATCCAAAAGCGGTTCGAATAATTGTCTCTTCCAAAATTTCAAATAGTTTGGGTGGCGCTTGCTCACAAAGACGCTGTAATGCACTTTCCAAAGAGGTCATTGACACGATTGGCTCTGGTTCCAGAATTCTAATGCCGGATAACTGAAAGTCTTCAGGACGTAAACAATGACTGGGGCAAACCAGAATCGCGCGGTGAATGGCATTTTCAAGTTCGCGGATATTGCCTGGCCAATCATAATTCAATAAGGTGACTTCGCTGGCTGGCGATAACTTGATTTCACCGTAACCCAATCGCTCTCCGTAAATTTTCAAGAAGTGCCTTGCTAAAGGCATGATGTCGCCCGGTCTTTCTCGCAAAGGGCTTAACTGAATGGTTGCAACGTTAAAACGGTAATATAAATCGGCGCGAAAATGAGAAGCGGCAACTGCCTGTTCCAGATTAACGTTAGTGGCGGCAATAATTCTGACATCTACCGGTACAGGTTGCCTGGAACCCACTTTAACCACTTCGCGTTCTTGTAACACACGCAGTAATTTTGCCTGCATACCCAAGGGTAAATCACCGACCTCATCAAGAAACAAACTGCCTTTGTTGGCCGTTTCAAACCAACCCTCTTTACTGGCAAAAGCACCTGTAAACGCCCCTTTTTCATGGCCAAATAATTCACTCTCGATCAGGTTTTCACTCAACGCTGCGCAGTTTAATGCCCCAAAAACATTTTTACTACGTTTGCTAAGGGCATGAACATGACGCGCGACAAGTTCCTTACCCGTTCCGGTTTCACCGATAATCAAAACGGTTGCATCACTAGGCGCGATACGTTCGATCTGTTCCAGCAATCGACGAGAAACAGGATCCTCAAAAACCAGAGCAGTCGCACGGACAGACAATGATAACGAACGTGACTGCAATTCATCAAACGCCAGCAACGTCGAGGCTTGGCCTTCTTGTTCATTAGCAAAATTTCTGCCTATAAATGTATCCATAATAATGTACTCGTTTGCCTTGTAAAATCATAATACCAATATCATTGGATTTGGTGGTTATGATAAAACAACCATACTATGTAATAAAACGACATTATTAGATTTGTATATCTTTAAAAAAGATGTGTTACCTCATTCGGCAAGCTTTTTTACTTCGCAACATCGGTCAAATCAACGACTATTCTGTTGCCAGGGCAATAACGTCTGTTGAATGACTGCTTGTAAATCAACACATTTCCTTTAAACCCCATCACGTTTCTGAAAGCAGACCGTATCGGCTAAAACTGAATCGAAAATATTAACTTTTTTAAAACAGACGCCTACGTCATTCTTGATATTATTTTTTTGCGATAGCACCGGCCATTTCAAGCAATGGCACGCAATCTGCTAAAAATATTTAAAAACTTAATCGAGAAAAGTCCATGAAGAAATCAATCCTGTTTGTTTCACTCCTGTTAAGCTCTACGCTAACTTTTGCGGCTGATCAGGCTGCCGCTGTCAGTCCGGTAGCGCCACCAACACCGACACCCGAGGTAGTTCCTGTTCCTGCGCCAGCTGCGGATGCAAAACCTAAAGAACCACTGGGGTTTTTTATTACCAGTGTCGGATTAGGCAAGGGTGCCGAACTGGGTGGCTTGGCGGGTGCTGACGCACACTGCCAAAAACTGGCACAAGCGGCGGGTAGCGTTAACAAGACTTGGCATGCTTACTTGAGCACCCAAGCCGTTGACGGTCAACCTGCGATTCATGCCCGCACCCGAATCGGATTTGGCCCTTGGCACAATGCCAAAGGCGCGGAAGTCGCCAAGAATGTTGAACATTTACATGGCGATAGCCTGGAAGCGGCAAGATTGCAGCAATTCTCATTATGGAAATTCTTGTAAATCAAAAGGTTGTAAATTTGACTTATTGGTAATGCTGTGAATCTTGATCATTTTTTAGTCAAATCGGCTATGATTGCGGTAAAAAATAGAAAAATGAAAAATTTATCATTCCCATCATATTGATTTTATTGTACATTCCATAATTATTATTGCCGGCAAGATTGGGTAATAATTTAAGCAGAACAACGGCGATTACCGAGAAAA
>CAIMDR010000396.1 GCA_903839795.1 uncultured Methylococcaceae bacterium
CGTTCAATAAACTGAAGAACGATCAGCCTGATTCGCTGGTGTACCACAAGCTCTGCCACCAACAGCAAGGGCAAGGCGACCAGAAAGCGGACGTGCACATCAATGTCATAAAAAAAAGGAACTTTAATAGCACCGTCTATCGATTGACCGGCAAACACCGAAAGCAGTAGCAACGGCAACCAAGTAAACAGGGAAATGACCAACACCCGGCGCTTGAGCAAACCGAGCGTATCGGTATTTATCCGTGCGCGGATAAAAAACTGATAAAGCGGCCCACCCAGCACCAAAGAAAAGTCATAGGGCTTTCTGTCAAGTAAATGATTCATAGCTGTTTTAATACCAATAATCAAAAAACGACAAATTGCCAATGCCGCTGGTTGTTATAAAAATTGACACGCAAGCAGAGAGGGGTACTATTAATTTTTGTGTTGGTGTGGTTTTCATCGGCTTTTCCTTTTTGTATTGATAAGCATCGTTACAACGCTTCGGCACTTATACAGAATTACCTCAACACCTGTCATTACGGATTTTCTATGCGCTCTAACAGATTACATCAGGCTATCTTGCCCCAGACACTTCTTAGAGTTAAAGCCAAGCTGTTCCAGAGAAATTTGTGCCGGAATCCAAGCGCGAACCGGCGCACAAGATCAATAAAAATATAAGATTTTAACCCTGCCTAAGAATTAACTTTCACTTAACTTCTTTTACAAACTCACAGCGTTTTTTAACCAGCGGTGACGTGCCTGCATTACCAATACCTTTGGCGATCAAAGCAATAACACGATCATCTGTATCATAACCCACATGCGCTTGCATGGGATTAGCGAGATCAGCCATACCGAAAGCGTCCATAACTTTGGCTATATTAATGTTGACATTGGTAATCTTGGCACAGAGGCGGGAGTCAATATATTTGCCTGCAAATCCGGGCGGTATTCCATAACTTAACAGATCATTGGGATCACTAAAGGCGATAATCTCGGTTTCACTGAGCATGCGCTTATTATAATTAGCGCCTTTGGGATCACAGTAACTTGCCTCTTGCCCCGCCACCTCGGGAAGCTCCCTACCCAATTGCAACATGGGCAGTTGATTGGACAGCATAAACAGGGGTAAACGCTTGCTCTGCAATGCCTCAATCGCTTTTTTAGAAAGCGTCATTTTTGCTCGTTGGTCTGAAGACAAATGTTTTTCTGGCGCTGCCAGCAAAGAAGCAATACGTTGCGTACCATCAATCACAATCCGGCTACCCAAACTATGAGAAATAATGACATAATTGTCCTTCGCAATGCGGTCGGCACTGGAATCATCCAAGCCCATGCAGACATGTTGACCGCTGTTCGGAAGATCGCTCCAATTGCGTGTGGCCATCCAACAGAACGACTGCGCGTAGACCGCCAAAATTGGAACTCGGCTTTGCCCTAGATAAATAATGGGATCCGGACCGGTATCATTGCTAAACTTCTTCAACATGCCGTTTATCTTGGCTCTGCGAAAATCATATTCCCCTGACGTATCAAAGTCCAGCAGCGCTTTTTCTTGCCGGGTAATTTCCGACCAGGTCAACTCGTAAAAAGTAAGTTCCTTACCATTTTGCTCATTAAGTAGATGAGTCACACGCAAATTACCCAGATTCTTGTCTGGAAACACGGGCGTATTCAGTTCAATATTTTTCTGGCCTTCCGAACGCACGTTAAGGTTTAATTCCTTGGCCAGTTTCTCCAAAAATTGAGTAGTGTATCCGGCTATATGATCGCCTACGCCATGAACAAAAAGCACCTTGGTTTCCTTATTCTTGACCAAATCAGCTTCAATTCCGGTAAACGGTTCGCCCCACACTTGGCATAACCGGGTATCTTCATTTTCGGACTTTTCCAGAACCGCTTCCGCAGCGCCTTTACCAAGACTTGCACAGCCGGATAAAAGCATCGCAATTGCAAACGATGACAATAGCCATCCGGTTTTTACAGTGGGCAGTTTAGAATACTTATTCATCTTTATTCCAGTGA
>CAIMDR010000397.1 GCA_903839795.1 uncultured Methylococcaceae bacterium
AACGTTTTTCGATTGTCCGGGCGCTGAAAACACCTTGGCTGTAGGCAAAACTCAGGATTGCAACGATGAGCTTGGGATGATAGGCGTTCTGGCCTTTAACGCTATAGAGACTTTCAAGGCTGCTCGTATCAAGCTGTTGAAATAGCTCTGCATAGAGAAAACATTCATGATTTTTTGGGAGTAGATCAAAAATATTAGTGGGAAACAGCAGGTGTTGATTAAATTCAATCGGGCTTGATTTGAAAGGAACTGACATAGCTTGTCCAAGTGGCTTTATTTGCACTTATTATGCCATAACATATTGTTTGTATTTAATATATTAGCACTCTTTAGAGTGATTTACGGTTGTGCAATGAAAATTGGAGGCAAAGAAATTCGGGCTGCTAAATTTTCGTGGGTATTCTCGGACAGCCTCCTAGAATTAGGGTAAGCGCATGTCAAAATAGTTTTAAACATTAGATACGCTCCGAAAAACTGCTACGCAAGTCATTTGGTGGCTTCAAGCAACTGATTGCTGAGTTGGACGCATAAAGTCCAGCCTGTACGCGTAATCAAATAGCAAAGGGGGCAAGCGCGGTAAGGTGCAATCCAAAGCCCGTAGCGGGGAGGGCGCAATAGCGAAAGCGTATTGCGCCGCCGGTAATGACTTAACCGATTCTGTAATCATCTTCCAGCAATTTCGCATGCGCAGCTGCCAATCTCGCAATGGGGATGCGGGGTGCCGAACAGGATACATAATCCAGTTTGATATGATGACAAAAACGTATCGATTGCGGATGTCCGCCTTGTTCACCACAAATGCCTATGGAGATATCCGGGCGGGTTTTGCGGCCGGAATCAGCGGTCATTTTCATCAGTTGACCGACACCTTTGGCATCAAGGACTTCAAACGGATTGTCTTCAAGTAAGCCAATTTCGTTATAGAGCGGTAAAAATTTATTTTCTGCATCTTCGCGGGAAAATGAGAAGGTTGCCTGAGTTAAGTCGTTGGTACCAAAAGAGAAAAATTCGGCTACTTTTGCCAATTCTCCGGCACGGGTGCAGGCTCTCACGGTTTCTACCATGGTTCCGAATTTAAATTTAAGGGCAATGCCGTACTGACTTTCCACTTCTTGTTGAATTTGGTCAACGTAGACTTTTACCTTAATTAATTCCTGAACCGTTATCACTTGGGGTACCATGATTTCGGGCAAAATAGGCGTTCCCTGTTGGGTACACAGCGCCGCAGCCTCAAGAATTGAGCGAACCTGCATCTGGTAAATTTCCGGATACGACATGCCAAGACGCACGCCACGATGACCCAGCATGGGATTAACTTCGTACAATTCTTTAACTTTCTTCAGCATCAATTCTTTTTTGGCAATCGCTTTATTGATGAGTTCCTCGTTCAATTGATTAAACGGTGTCGGCAAAGCTATCTGCGTGCCCAACGTATCCAGGGCAACTTGCTGTCCCTGAACCATCACTTTATAGAGATTTAAGGCTTTGATTTCATCTTCCAGTTGATGCTCACTGGGCAAGAATTCATGCATGGGCGGATCCAGCAAGCGCACCGTTACCGGATAAGGGGACATGGCTTCAAAGATTTGTTTAAAGTCATCACGCTGAAT
>CAIMDR010000398.1 GCA_903839795.1 uncultured Methylococcaceae bacterium
TCCAACCCTCCATAAGAATGATAATATATCGCAACGTTTATTTATTAAAGGTCATTGCCGTGTATTTTTTAAAAAAAACTCTACTTTCCTTACTTTTACTTAACACCTGCCTGGCTTTGGCAGAATCGGTCGATCATCAGGCGGTGTTAAAACAACTGCATTTACCGGAGGGCTTTAAAATAGCCGTTTATGCCGATAACGTACCCAATGCACGCAGTTTGGCCTTGGGCGATAACGGCGTGGTTTTTGTCGGTACCGGCGCAGAAGGTAAGGTCTATGCTTTGCAAGACAGCAATAATGACGGTATCGCCGAACAGCGCCATATCATTGCCAGTGACTTATCAATGCCCAATGGCGTAGCCTATAAGGACGGGGCACTTTATGTCGCAGAAATTAATCGCATTATCCGTTTTGACCATATTATCAGGCAATTAGCCAAGCCACCTAAGCCTGTTGTCATCTTTGACCAATTTCCTTCCGACAAACATCATGGCTGGAAATATTTGCGTTTTGGCCCTGATAACAAGTTGTACACCGCCGTTGGTGCGCCCTGCAATATTTGTAATCCTGACAAAGATATTTACGCCTCGTTGGTCAGATTAAATCCGGACGGCAGTGACTTTGAAATTATTGCCAAGGGTATCAGAAACACCGTGGGGTTTGATTGGCAACCCGAAACCCATGCCTTGTTTTTTACCGATAACGGTCGGGACTATTTAGGTGAAGATACGCCACCGGATGAACTGAACCACTGGTCTGTTAAAGGCGAGCATTTTGGCTATCCCTACTGTCATGGCGGCGACATTCCTGACCCTGAATTGGCGGCCGATAAAAAATGCCCGCAATTTACCGCACCCGCCTGGAAATTTAAAGCCCATATTGCACCGTTAGGGATACGCTTTTATCAGGGCATGCAATTTCCGGTTGAATACAAAAACCAGTTATTTGTCGCGCAGCATGGTTCCTGGAATCGAACCGAGCCGCAAGGCTACCGGGTTGCTTTGGTTAAATTTAATCAGGGCAAAGCCATTTCAGAACAGGACTTCATCAGCGGTTGGTTAACCGATGACGGCAAGGTGCTGGGACGTCCGGTGGATATATTAACCTTACCGAATGGCAGCCTGTTGATCAGTGATGATAAGCTGGGTGTCATTTATAAAGTCTCCTATCAGGAAAAATAGTGACCAAACAATTTGAAATTATTGAAAAAGAAATTCTTTACTCGGGGTTTTTCCGCATGGAAAAATACCGCTTTAAACACACCCTGTATGCCGGTGGTTGGAGCTCGGAAATAAGTCGTGAATTATTTGTACGAGGCAGTTGTGTTGCCGTATTATTGTATGACCCCGATGCCGATAAAGTTATATTAATCGAACAATTCCGGGCCGGTGCTATTTTGCAACCCGATAGAGCCTGGCTGATAGAAATTGTTGCCGGCGCAATAGAAGACGGTGAAACCGCTAAAGAAGTCGCTTACCGGGAGTCCTTGGAAGAAGCCGGCTGCGAAATTCAGGAATTGTTCGTCATTAATGAATTTTACACCACACCCGGCGGGGCATCAGAACGCATCACCTTATTCTGTGGCAAGGTAGATAGCACTCATATTGGCGGTATTCATGGACTGGATCACGAAGACGAAGATATACTGGTGCGTGCCGTGGATTTTGATAAGGCTTATGAAATGGTTGAAAGCAACGAAATAGAGTCGGCCATTTCAATTATTGCAATTCAATGGCTGGCCTTAAACAAACAAAAACTTAAAAACAAGTGGTTATAGAGCCCTTAATTAAGTACGTAGGGCGTGCCGTGCGCGCCTTAGTTTTCAAGGCACGCACGGCACGCCTACAGAAAATAATGTCGCTTAATTAACGAAGGTCTCTATGATTATAGGGAGGATCAAAGCCCGATTATGAACACCCCAGCCCATCAGTTTTTTTTCGGGATACTGTTATCGGCAACCGTGATTTTATTTTCCGGTTGTGCCAGCGTCCCGGAAATAAAGCCTGCCGACCAAAGCCAGTCATCAGTAGGTGCCTATGCACTGAGCCTGCAAGGGACGCCTTATCATTATGGCAAAGACTCCCCCGAAGAAGGTTTTGATTGCAGTGGCTTTGTTAAGCATGTCTACGAAAAACAGGGCATAACCTTACCGCGAACGGCAAAAGATATGGCACTGTCTTTACCGCAAATTCCAAAAAATGATGTGCACTCCGGTGATCTGGTTTTCTTTAACACCAACGGCAACTCATTTTCTCATGTCGGCATTTATGTCAACAATGATCAGTTTGTGCATGCGCCCAGCCAGCATACCGGACGGGTGCTGGTTTCCAGTCTTAAAAACCATTATTGGCAACAACACTATAGCGGTGTACGACGTCCAAAATGAGGTTTACTTTTATCCGGCTAAACATAAAACAGCATTTATTGCCCACTGCATAATCCTAAAAAACGTATTTGAGCCACAGATAAACACGGATTTACTCAGATAAACAACGTGTTAGATCAATTCTTTTGGTAAATTGTCAGTAA
>CAIMDR010000399.1 GCA_903839795.1 uncultured Methylococcaceae bacterium
CTGCGACGATCCGCACGCGGTGCTTGAGGCCCTGAGCCGCGGCCTGCTCAACAAGCTGCTGCACGAGCCCAGCCACGCCCTCAACCAGGCCGGCGACGGCGAACGTGACCAGCTCGCGCGGCTGGTGTCGCGGCTGTACAACCTCCACGGAGAGTAGCTTGGGTTAGGCGCGGGCGCCGTAACCCAACATGGGTGCCGGGCATGTTGGGTTACGCGATAAAGCCGCTAACCCAACCTACCCATTGCCCTTATCCATCAAGGAAACTTACACTCAACTCCGCGCACACTGGCAAGAAATGACACTGGAAATGCAGCGTCTTGAAGAAGAAAACAACCGTATTTTTATTGACGCTTATGGTTTGCAAGACGAACTGACATCCGACGTGTCGTTGAAGGAAATTACCCTGACCTGTAACCCCTATTACCGTTATGGAAAAGAACCACGAATAGACACCAATGAACACGAAAAAAACCCAACCGACATTAGTGTTAATTCGTGTTCATTAGTGGTTCAAAAGTCCTTCCCTAAAGACACGGAACTTGAAGAACGCTTGTTGGCCGACACCCTAAAGGAATTTATCTCCTATGCAGTTGGCTGCATGTTCGGTCGTTATGCACTGGACAAGCCGGGATTGATTCTAGCCAATCAAGGCGAAACCATTGAAGACTACTACATAAAACTACAAGAACCACAAAATAAATTATTAAATATTAGTGTCAATTCGTGTTCATTCGTGGTTCAAAAATCAGACGTTTTGTTTCCTGCGGATGACGATAACGTCATTCCCATGCTGGATGGTGACTGGTTTACGGATGATGTGACCGAACGATTTGGTCAGTTTCTGAAAGTGACGTTTGGTGATGCCTATTACGAAGAAAATCTTAAGTTTATCGAGCAGGCGCTCGGTAAAGATATCCGTAAGTATTTCTTGAAAGATTTCTACACCGACCATCTGAAGCGTTACAAAAAGCGTCCGATTTATTGGCTGTTCAGTAGTCCAAAGGGCACTTTTAATGCCTTGATTTATATGCACCGCTACCGTCCGGATACCGTCAGCGTGGTGCTTAACGATTATCTGCGTGAGTTCCGCACGAAACTAAGCGCCCATAAAAACCATTTGGAAGCGGTCAGTATCAGTAGCAACGCTTCTGCCGGTGAAAAGACCAAAGCACTAAAGGATATTGAGAACCATCGTAAAATGATTGATGAACTGGATGTTTACGAACGTGAAGTGCTGTATCCGTTGGCGACCGAGCAAATAGAGATTGATTTGGATGACGGCGTAAAAGTGAATTACCAGAAGTTTGGTGAGGCACTCAAGAAAATACCGGGTTTAGCGGCGAAGGAGGATTAATACCAATGCCAATGAAAACTTTGTATATTATTGCCGGGGCAAATGGCAGCGGTAAAACAACCTTTGCGAGCCAATACGCCAATCAAGAAAACTTAAAATTTATTAATGCTGATGAAATAGCTAAAAAATATGATCCGGACGATATTCAAAAGTATAAGGTTAAAGCGGGTAAAGAGTTTTTTAAAGAACTTAATATATCGCTGCAAGCAGACGACTCTTTTATTATTGAAACAACACTATCCGGTAAGTATTTGATACAAGTCATTAAAAAAGCCAAAGAAAATAACTTTAAAACTACATTGATTTACCTGTTTTTGGAAACAGAAAAAGAAAATATTTACAGGGTAAAAAACAGAGTCCTCAAAGGCGGGCATCATGTGCCAACCCAAGACATTATTAGGCGCTATCATCGAAGCAGAAAATTGTTTTGGTCAGTTTATCGAGCCTTGGTTGATGAGTGGTTGTTGTTTTTTAATGGTGATGACAACTTTGAACTGGTTGCTGTCACCCATGAAGTTTATGACGACACGTTATTAAAGCAATTTCTTGAAGGAACTGAATATGAATGACCTGGAAAAAAAGATTTTAAAAGTGGCTACAAAAGCGGTTAAAGAAGCACAAATCGATAGCCTGCAAAGAGGCATTGCCAATGTTTACAGCAAAAATAAAAGACTCTACTTTCAATTACCCGATGGCACAATTACTGAGCAAGTGCCTGTTTTGTATCAAGCAAGCTCACAGCCTGATTACGTTGGCGAATAAACAATTAAAGATTAATTTGGATGAGGGGTAAAAGTGAATTATCAGAAGTTGGGCGAGGCGCTCAAGAAAATAACCGCTTTAGCTGCGAAGGAAGATTAAAGATGCACATTGAACAATTGAGGCTCAATAAATTTCGAGGGGCAAAGGAATTGCCGTTGGTTCTCCATGAACGTATGAATGTGTTTGTAGGCATGAATGGCGCCGGAAAGTCTACTGTATTGGATGCTTCCGCTATTTTATTGTCTTGGTTAATTAATCGTGTAAAAACGACATCTGCTTCCGGAAGACCTATTAGTGAAGTTGATA
>CAIMDR010000400.1 GCA_903839795.1 uncultured Methylococcaceae bacterium
AAAACTGAAGGCATGATTAAAATCATAGCGCATTCAGAAAGTGACAAAATACTCGGCGTTCACATCATTGGCACCCAAGCCTCTGAACTGATCGCCGAAGCCGTGCTGGCAATGGAATTTTCGGCCAGCAGCGAAGACCTGGCAAGAACCATACATGCCCGTCCGACCCTGTCGGAAGCCGTCCATGATGCAGCACTTATGCTTAAAGAACGGGCGTCACTTTTATCGGCAAATTAATAAAATAGAATGCCATAATTTGGCTTTTTAACCGATAGCGTCGATAATCGGTCATAGTTTTATCGTATTTGTTATTTCTATTTTAGTTGATCTTCGTAGGATGGGTAGAGGCGCTAGCCAAAACCCATCAAACCCATGCCAAAGTACCAATATGTCCAAACAAAACCCTCTTTAAATCATCTCGGGCATCATCAAGTTTCGATGAGGCTATAATAAAATAGTGCGATGCGATACATTTCAGGTGGTAGTAGCAGTTCTAATTCGGTGTATGTCGCTTCGCTTATACACCCTACGCGCTAAAGTTTCACAGGCTGTTAAGCGATCGTAAATGTGTAGCACGCGGACAAACTAATGATACCATTGGCTTATAACCTGAGCTTTCGTTATTCTATAGTCTTTCAGAAATTAAACTTCCACTACACGACAATTTAACTCACACGGATAACATCCCTCAAAGGGATGGTATCCGTTATCATCGAAATTATTTATCTGAAAATCTATATGAGCCTCTACTTCGTTCTATATTTAAGACAAGCTCTTTATTCTCGGTACGAAAAAATCAGCCAGTTTAAATCTCCTAAAAATTACACCTTCAGAATGGGTTATTTTTGAGAAGTTAAAAACAAGCTGAAAGCCTTGTTGGATAAGGTGTTCAGCAAATTTCTATGAAACTTTAGACCCTTTTGTTTATTAACACCCATTTATTCGCCAATTGACACTGAAATTAGTTTAAAAGTGGATAAAATGAAATTCAAACAAGCATTGAAAAACATTATCGACAACGCTTACAAATACTCTCCCAATGGCGGGGACGTTTTAATCAATGTGACTCACGACACCGCGCAACACGTTGTTGAAATCGAAGTGAAGGACACTGGTTTAGGTTTAACTGACGATGATATTTCTCATGTGTTCGACAGATTCTTCCGTGTTGATAAAACAGGTAATATCGCAGGTGTTGGTTTGCGCTTGTCGCTATCAAAAGAAATTGTAACTTTACTGAATGGCAACATTTATATCAACAGCGTTCCCAAGCAAGGAAGTTCGGTTTTTGTGCATTTTAATTTGGATTAAAATTTCAAACCTGTGCGTAAAATGGCGTAATCGCCAGCAATATGATTATTAACATTGTATTCGTGCAGCCATTTTGCACAAAATGAAACATCACGATCCCCTATTTTTGCGGTGTAAGTCGCAACGGGGCCAATGCTGCTATATTCACCTTGAATAGTATCAGCGGGATTAATACCATCAATACCCTCTCCTGAATCGGCGGTCACTTGTCGATAATAAGAACCCGTCACACCCATGCCCAAAGAGGGTGTAATGTAATAACCGGCTGAATAATCAATGTGTATTTCATCTCCCGTACGGTAACGAGTCGCTTTATTTTCGGTATTGACCATGTAGCCAAACGTCATCGATAAATCATATTTACCATCATCGGGCGACCACGTTACAGATAAATTATTATCAAACGTCCAGCTATTTCTACCTGCGTTTAATAAACGGTCTTTATTATAAGAACCTGTTGGTGGGATAATGCCTTCAAACGCTAAAAAATAAAGGTTTTCCAACTGCCACGATAATGAAATCGGCACACCGTACATATCCCCTGCGCCAGCACGTTGACTTTCTTGTTTGATGCCGTTATTTGTTGTTGTGTAAGTATTACGCAATACATAGGGGAAAAATCCTCCTGAATACGTTCCACCTAAAATTTTAGTTTCACTGACGTGTATTATCCCTGGTAATTCAAACAATAAAGTGCTTTTGTCGGTGGTATTTTCTGCCCAATTGTAACCAAAAAAATTACTTAAATAGGTACCTGATGCGCCCCCTATTCCCATGCCAAAATCACCATAAAAACCTGGTAAATACTGACTACTTCCATATTCGGCAGCATTCACACTAGCTGAACTTGCAAGAAAAATTATAACTGTTGTTTTTAATAAATTTTTTGTTATTTTCATAAGCACCTTATCGTTAATTTTGGCTACTATTTTTGGTAGAAAAGTAAAGGGTCAGGTCTTGAAAAATCATATTAAAGGCTGGGTAGAATTTAATGAAATCCAGAGTTAATCAACATCAATACTGGGGTTTACGTTACTTTGCCAAAGACCGGTAACGCTTTATTAGGCCGCCCAATTTAACTTCATCACGCGCCATTTTCCATGAACTTCACTTTTACCCCATTAAACATGTAGGTCGGGCGCGTCTCTTTGCGCCCGACAATTTCGGCATAATTGTCGGGCAACGATAAAGCTGTTGCCCGACCTATGCGGCTACGCAGTTTCCGGCACTCAATTTTCATATTGAGTTTATTGAGTCGGTTTTGGCGGTGTAGGGTATTTGTAATAGCGGGTTGCACTGTCATTTTTATCGGTCAAAGTGACTTTTTCATTCACTGGCGGCTTAGTGGCTACTTTGGTGATTACTTTTTCAGTCAACGGCTTGGTAATGGTTGGAGGAATCTTTACAGCCAGTGGTTTTGCGGCTTCAGACATGTAGGTCGGGCGCGTCTCTTTGCGCCCGACAATTTCGGCATGATTGTCGGGCAACGATAA
>CAIMDR010000401.1 GCA_903839795.1 uncultured Methylococcaceae bacterium
CGAAGGCTTCGTTATATCGCGGGCATGGCCCGCTCCTACAGGAATCATTAAGTCGGTAGCGTTCCCAGAGTCAGGCAACGATTGGGTGGTATTTATTGCGAGTTACCTAAGGAACCTGCATGAAAAAAGTTAGCAAAAAACAGACAGGGCGGACAAACTGCTTGCGCATTTTGCCCACCTGCATTTTACACGCTATCGATAACGGGTGGTTTATTTACCCGGCCCGTAGATTTGGTCAAAGACACCGTCATCAGAAAAATGTTTTTTCTGTGCGGCATCCCAACCACCAAAGGCGTCGATTTTAACCAGCTCCAACGGCTGAAATTGCTTGGCGTATTTTGCAGCTATTTCCGGATCAGTCGGGCGGTAAAAGTTTTTGCCTATAATTTCCTGACCTTCTTTGCTATACAGGTATTTCAGGTATTCCGTCGCCACTTCAGTAGTGCCGTGTTTGCGTGCTATATCTTCAACAACGGCGACGGGTGGCTCTGCCAATACGCTTAATGAGGGTGTGATAATTTCAAACTTGTCTGCGCCGAATTCTTTTAAAGCCAAATAAGCTTCATTTTCCCAGGCAATCAAGACATCACCAATTTCGCGTTCGATAAAAGTGGTTGTCGAACCGCGTGCGCCGGTATCTAATACGGCCGCATTTTTATATAATTTGGACACAAAATCTTTAGCCGCCGCTTCATCGTTATTGTTATGTTTTAGCGCATAAGACCAGGCGGCCAAATAGTTCCAGCGTGCGCCACCAGAGGTTTTTGGATTGGGTGTGACAATGCTGACACCCGGTTTAATGATGTCATTCCAATCTTTAATGTGTAGCGGATTACCTTTACGCACCAGCAATACAATGGTGGAAGTATAAGGCGAGCTGTTATTAGGCAGTAAACTTTGCCAGTTTTCCGGAATCAGTTTGCGCTTTTGATAAAGCTGGTCAACATCAAAGCCTAGTGCCAAGGTCACCACATCGGCTTCCAGACCTTCCAGTACGGCACGTGCCTGTTTACCAGAACCTGCGTGTGATTGATTAACGGTTACGTCATCGCCGGTCTTGGCTTTCCAGTATTTGGCAAACGCCGGGTTAAATTCTTTATACAGCTCACGGGTCGGATCGTAGGACACGTTAAGCAGTTTTACTTCAGCTGCATGTGCGTTACCTACTGCGATAACGGCCAGTACTGCGGCGAAGACAATATTAAAAAAGTTATTTTTCATAAGAAATACTTCTTGGGTTAGGTTGTTAAAATGATAATTGGAAGCGGGTTGCAAAGACTTGTTCGGTAGGGCGATCGGTTACCTTTCTTATTGTTCCGGCGCCGCCATCAAACGACACCTGTTCGTAATCCGCCCGAATTAGTGCATAGCTATTTAGATACCAGTTCACGCCGAGAGTCCATGCGGTGGCGTGATTAGCGGCTTGACTAGGGTCAATAATCTGAAAAGTGTTATTGTCTATACTCATCTCAGTCCAGCGGGCTGCGAGTTGCCATGCTCCCCAGGTGCCTTTCAGCGGATCAAAATTCTGAATGGGCTTGACCGACCCAAAAGTATTGTCTTCACCAGTCAGCACATAAGAAGCGAAAACCTGCCACGCTTTATTATTCTGCTCAACATTGATGGATCTGCCTGCTTGATTCCTGCCAGTGAGATGCTGAGTTGAAACGGCATATTCACCCATCAGACCAAAGGGGCCGGAATACCAGTAAGCCTGAGGATAAACACGGTGTCTTGCACCGTCGGATGTGGGTGCGGCTTGTGCTACGCCGGCAATTTTATAAGTATTGGTATAATTAAGATAGGTTGTTCTGCCGATCGGTGTCGCCTGATTTTTGAGAGCTTGTTGGCTCGGTTCATCCGATGTGCCCGCTAGACCAATACCAAACCCTTCCAGCCAAGGACTGGTATGCTGAAACGGGTGCGTAAACACGCGACCTACGAATTCTTTATTATTATAGGTTGCGGCGCCATCGTTATTAGGACTACCATCGTCGCCAGAGCCGTTTTCGACCGCGAGTTGATAGGTAAAAAAGTTTTTAGAGTCTATAGGGCCGGGTACTTTCTCGGCGGTATAACCTGGCTTGGCGAAGGCGCCATGTACTTGTATACCTACATCACGGTTGCTTGCCAAATAGGTGGGGAAGGCGCGTTCAAGAAAAGTTCCGTCGGAGTCACCCTGCAAACGTTCAAGACTGATTGAGGGTTTAAACTTACCGACTAACAAACTGACGGCGGGGTCGTAAGCGTAGTCCAGATAAGCATCCGGCAAGATATTGCCGCTCGCTGCAAAGTCAGGCATTATTTTGTAGTAAATATCTTTAAATACATAGCCTTCAAGCCACAGACGCGCCTGCTTGACAGAAAATGAGTCGACATTATAGCCATGATCATTATCAAGAAAGAAGCGGCCATCGACCTGAGTTGCGCCGCGAATCCGCACCTGATGCTTTTTATCCGCAGAAGTGATTCTGAACCCATTTTCACCTACATCAAATACGGGCAGTTTTTGCAAAGTTCCAGCCGTCACTTCATCCTGTACTTCCAGTTTGCGTTCCAGGGTATTTACTTTTTGAGTCAGTTTGACTACTTCTGGTGATTGGGTTGAAGCGGCAGGAGCAGCAGCAAGAGCTTTTGGTTGGGTTGATAAAAGACCGGCTTTATCCAGTTTTTCCAAACGGGCTTCCAGTTGATCCATTTTTGTTAAACGGCTTTCCAGTTCGCGAATGCGTCTTTCCAAGGTTTCGGTGTCGGCAGCCTGCACATCGGTAGCGCCTAATAAAGCGATATTAATTACGCTGGCTAGCGCGGTGCGTCGAAAATTACTCATATTTTTTTCCCTTTTGATCTTTAGTTCCGGTCATCCGGTCAGCTGGCCATCATTTTAAGATAATATTTTTTCGCCGTTTTTACGGTAGAGTGGATTTACTTATTTGAATAGCTATTTTGCGTCAAAGCGTATTTTTTCTTTACGTTCGATTTGTACAACTTTACCGTCGTGTATGACAATTTCAACCGATCCAAATCGGATGCCTTGCAAAACAGAGACAATCTGATTTGCAATTTCGGGTGTCAGTTGTGTTTGATTGTTTTTTTTGGTGTCAGATGTCATATAGCGCCCCTACAAATCATTACTGTTAAAGATGAATGAGTTGTTTGTGTTAAATTTGAGCCCACTATATCTTAGAAAATCTAAGACATTTAATGATGTATTTTGATATCTATATCTTATTTAGTGATAAAGATGTCGGGATGCAGAGTTATAAAAAAGTATCTGGCTAAAATTGTGAGGGGGTGATAATAGACTTATTGCTTTTAATTTTTTTAATGCCAATAAAATCATTTAGTTGTGGCTTTTTCTGGTGTCGTGAGACTTTATGACGTGCAATGGTAATTAATTACACCGGCCTTGTTTGCTCGTTGTTGAATAGGTGTTGCTGTCGATACAAAAAAAGCAAAAAAAACCTCGTTTGGAAATTCCAAACGAGGTTTTTTATGACATTAACGCTTATGGCAAATTGACGGTCGGGTTAATTAAACTCAATCTTCAAGTTTTTAATGCTTGATTTCGGGGGGATTCTGCGATAACAAGCATTAGGCGTAGGCCGGAATAAGACCACCCAAGCGTAGCGCGTGGTGGCGTTTCCGGCACCCTCGTACCGGATGCCGAAAACGCTCAACTCGCTTACGCTGGGGTGGTCTTATTCCGGCCTACCTCTATTGGCCGTTACGTTGCTGGTTATCTAGGATCTATAAAGTCAAGGTAAGAAAACTTGAAGATCGAGTTAAAGGCTTCTTACGAAAGCCCTAAAACATCCTGCATATCGTAAAGTCCGTTGGGTTTGTCCTTCAACCAAGCCGCAGCTCTCATCGCACCGTTGGCAAAAGTCATACGACTGGTGGCTTTATGGGTAATTTCCACGCGCTCACCTTCATCTGCAAACATCACCGTATGTTCACCGACGATATCACCCGCGCGAATGGTTGAAAAACCAATGGTTTTTCTGTCCCGTTCGCCGGTAATGCCTTCGCGGCCGTAAATTGCACAGTCTTTTAAATCCTGCCCCAAGGCATCGGCAATCACTTCACCCATACGTAACGCAGTGCCTGACGGTGCATCGACTTTGTGTCGGTGATGCGCTTCAATGATTTCAATGTCGGTATAGTCGCCCATGACTTTAGCGGTCATTTCCAGCAATTTAAGCGCTAAATTGACGCCTACACTCATATTGGGCGCAAGCACTATTGCCACGTCTTTAGCGGCCTCGGCAATCACAGCCTTTTGTGCAGCGCTATAACCGGTGGTGCCTATGATAATTTGTTTACCGGCTTGCCGACAGGTTTCTATAAAAGCCATTGACGCGTCGGGACGGGTAAAATCAATGAGCACATCAAATTGATCAAGCACTGACGCTAAATCAGCTACGACTTTAATGCCCAGCGTTCCAATGCCTGCCAATTCACCGGCATCTTTGCCTATTGCATCACTACCTGGGCGTGAAGCTGCAACCACCAGCGCTGTTTTATCAGCCAGCACCGCAGCCTTGATTAAGCAGTGCCCCATTCGACCGGAGGCGCCGACTACCGCAATACGTATCATGATTTATCCTGTCAGTTTGTCAAAAAAGGTTTTTACACCGTCAATCCAGGAATGTTCCTGGGGACTGTGCTGTTTACCGCCACTTGACAACGATTCGCCCAATTGTGCAATCAGTGTTTTTTGTTCTTTGGTCAGTTGCACCGGTGTTTCAATTTTTACTTTGCACAATAAATCACCTACCGGACCGCCTCTAACCTGTTTAACGCCTTTGCCGCGTAATCTGAACGATTTTCCGGTTTGTGTTTCAGGCGGAATAGTCAGTTTTACCTCACCATCCAAGGTAGGCACTTGTATGACATCACCTAAACAGGCGGTCGTAAAGTTGATGGGCACTTCACAAGATAAGTTGGCACCATCACGGGTAAAAATGTCATGATCTCTTA
>CAIMDR010000402.1 GCA_903839795.1 uncultured Methylococcaceae bacterium
CGCCATACCAGTCACGCGCCACTTTTATTGCCGGACTATCCGGTTGATGGTCACAAATAATTTCACCGTAACCAAAAGAACCTAAGCCGGTATGAATATCAATAACTGCCAGATCACGTTGTTGCAGGGCATATTTAGACAGTAAATCATCAATGACCTGTCTCCCATGCGCCGGTGCCAATCCGCCATAAAAAGGGCCAACGGGATCGGTATATTGCCCTCCGCTGATGGCTTTTTCAAAGGCTTCACGACCCTGCACTTGTTCAAATGCTGTAAAGATCTGTTGTCGTTGCTGTGCATCCGTTAATAATAACGCCGGCTTAAGGGCTTCATAACCGTTGTTTTCCGGTAAGGGTGCAGAAAAATCGACCACATTGCGATTAAGATCAACCCCGTCGGCATCACAACGGCGCAACCAGGCATAACCCCACGGCGTTAAGGCATGTATTAGTAATAGTGCAGTATTAGCCGGCAAAACAAGCTGTCCGCCAGCCAGTAAACAAAGCATATCCGTTTCAACCGCACTGCCGGCAAAACCCTCCACGCCATGCGTACCGCCGATTAATACCACAACCTTTGCGGCATCCTCCGAGCCAAGCCAGACGGTATCGGTAAACAACGCTTCGCCTTGTGGACTGGTGCCTAAGCAAGCATGAGAAAAACAGTGTTTTTCTTTGCCAAGCGCAGCTAACCAACGTTGCCTGCCGATACCATAGTTGGCAGGAAATAGCGCGGTATCAATAGCGGTAAAAGGATGATAAGAAGACATTTAGAATTACCTGATGTTTTTTGATAGCATAGCCCCGGTTAAGTTAAATCTGAACTATTATTCCTTAATCTTGCAAACTTTTTTAATAAACCCTGATAGTTAACAAAATTATACTTCACTTTCGCCTGGTGATTATTTTTTGCGAGTTGCCTTAATCGAAGACGCGCCACGTTTATCTTATGTTAAGATAATATTTTAGATTTATACTGCGCCATCAGGAGTTGCACAATGCCCACCATCAGTATGTTTTACGGCATCATTGTCCGGATGCTTTTTATGGATACACAACAGCATAACTTGCCACACCTGCATGTGGAATACCAAGGTAAGCAAGCTGTCATCTCAATTCCTGAGGGAAATCTACTCGGGGGCGATTTACCCGCCAAGAAGTTGCGTTTGGTGCAAGCCTGGATAGCCATCCACGAAGAAGAACTAATGGCTGATTGGGCACTGGCGGCAAATGGTGAACCCATATTCCCGATCGATCCGTTGCGTTAAGGGGCTGTTGATGATTATGGTTAACTCCGTTAAGGCGATTCCCGACTTTAGGTTAATTCTTACTTTCAATAGCGGCGAGACAAGATGCTTCGACATGCGCCCCTATTTACATTACCCGGTGTTTCTTCGCTTGGAGAATCCTGGGTATTTTTCACTGGCTTCCGTAAATTATGGCACCGTTACCTGGCCTGGTGATATCGACATCGCACCGGAAACACTTTACGACCATTCGGTTCCGCTGACAGACTAAAGTCGCATTGATACACAACCACCAAACTTTGGGTATAAGCGGTCAAACTATTTTTTACTTTTTGTAACGACTCATCCTTTTTTAACCGTGTGGGATGCATAAAAATCTATAGCTAATTTATTACAGGATTACTTTTGCCATGGCACGCACCCTACTGGTTGTTGACAATCTTTCTGACTGGAACCCTTATTACCCTAGCGATCAAGTAATTACCTTTGAAACTTATCTGGCAACCGGGCAAGGTGAATCGGAACAACGGGTGCGCGTTATCAATCTTTGCAGTAGCTACAGTTACCTGTCCGATGGTTATTACTGCTCATTGTTGGCAGAAGCCCGAGGGCATCATGTTATTCCGTCTGTTAAAGTACTTAATGACTTGGGTAAAAAAGCGCTTTACCAGCTCCAGCTTGAAGACCTGTCGCCGACTTTAACGCGTGCGTTTAAAAGTCGCGAAAACCCGGATAATGAAATAACCTTGTTAAGTTATTTTGGCACGACCGCTGAACCGGCTTTTCAGGAATTGGCAAGGCAACTGTTTGACCGTTTTTCGTGTCCGGTTCTGGAAGTATCGCTGTTGTTTCGACAACAATGGGAAATAAACGGTTTAAAACCCGTCTCACATCGTGTTCTGGATGATCCGCAGCAAACTGTTTTTGCCGAAGCACTGGATAAATTCAGCAAAAAAGTCTGGCGTAAAGGCCGTGCGCGTAAGGCTGCACGTTATGACCTTGCCATGTTGATAAATCCTGAAGAACAGTTGCCA
>CAIMDR010000403.1 GCA_903839795.1 uncultured Methylococcaceae bacterium
AAAACATTAACTTGTTGAAAAATATAGCAATAAAAATAATACAATATTGTAAATTAGGGGTGCGGAATGTCGGATATAAGGTCGGGCAACGGCTTTATTGTTGCCTGACAATCATGCTGAAATTGTCGGGCGCAAAGAAACGCGCCCAACCATGGCCTGCCGGGTACACCTTGTCAATTTAAAGCACAAACCAAGGTTTGTACTCCGACAATTTGGAGTGGCATTGGGAGGGTATCCGTTAGTATCGAAATTATTTATCTGAAAATCTATAGCTATTGACTTAATGTATAGTGCACTTGGGCCCATGAATAGGAGCCATTTTGCACGGCATCAGAAACTCGGCCTTGGTTATTAAGTAATTTGAGTTCTTTTGAAAAAGGCTGGGTACTTGCAATAATGGTTACCGTACACTTTCCGGAAGGGCCTTTCACCGGTACGTTAAATCCTTTCGGAGGAAATAATTGGTCTTTACCGGCTGACAATAATTTGTCTGGTTGCCTAGGATTTGGGCGTAATAGGGTTTCTTCACCTTTAGCATCATGATCAATTACGCGAACATACATTGGCTGCATCAGTGTGAAGGTTAATTGAAAAGACTCTCCATTTTGGTAGTCAGATTTGGATGTTTCTATATGTATAATGCCATCGCTACTGGTAGCGAAGTATCTGGGCTCTGTGTCAATAACCGGTACACTGGGCGTAACTGCCTCAACTGCTGCCGGCGTCTTCTCTGTTATAGCAGTTTCTGATTTTTGAGGCACAACAGGCGGCGTTACCATGACAGGCGTTGAAGCTGGGGTCAAAGGTGCTGTAGGCGTTGTATCAACAGGTGTTTGCACGACCTGAGAGACGGGATTTTGTGTAGGCTCGGGCGGGGATTCTGTCTTATTAAATACCCAAAACACCAACCCTGAAACAATGATAACGCTGACACCGCTCGCTATCAAATTTACCCAAGGCGTTTTTACGGGCTTTAATTTTTCCAGTAATTCAGAAATGCTGGGTGTGCGCTGATCTCTTTCAAAGGCTAACGCCTTATTTAAAGCCTCCATTTGCCGACTATTTAAACCATTAATCGGTGCGGCTTTGTGAATTTTTTGTTTATAAAATTGCTTGCCCGTTAATACTTCGTAGATAACGCAGGCAAAGGCATAAATATCATCTCGGGCATCCGGCGGATAATCTCTTTGCATTTCAGGCGAGGCATACGCCACGGTTAATGCACCGAGTTCATGTCCACCAAATTTAGTTTCATCACCCTCGTTTTCATTAATTTTAGACGCGATGCCAAAATCCAGTACTTTTACAATGCCATCATCAGTAAGCATTATGTTTCCCGGCTTAATATCACGGTGTACGATATTGTTTTTGTGCGCGTAAGCAAGCGCATTGCCTATGCCTTCTATAATAAACCAGGCTTGGGTCAGGTTCTGCGGTTCACGATTAAGGTAGTCACCCAAGGTTTGTCCGGTTAGATATTCCATAGTCATGTAGACATGGGGGCCATCTCTATCAAAGCCTTGAACTTTAATAATATTGGGGCAGTTGGCCAGCATTTTGGTTCTGTCAAAGTCACTGTATAACGACCTGACCAGTTGTTTGTTTGCTGATAATTCAGGTTTTAGCACTTTTATGGCGACATAAGGATCGCGTGCTTCTACTTCTTCCCACACTTTGTTCAGCGCTTTATAAACCGTTCCCATGCCGCCTTCGCCCAAAACAGCAACCAGTTCATAAGTATTTTTTACAATACTGCCTAACACTAACTGAATTTCGCCAGGTGAGCCATCACCGTAGTTGGTATACATCGTGCCTGATGTTTCTTGATGAGTTATTTCTGCTAACAAAGGTGATGTGGGCGACTCAAGAATTAGTGATAATTCACTAGTAAAGTCTGCTGATTTGACGCGAGTAATATCGTCGTCATCTGAATGAGTATGCATTTTTTCAACCATTTAAAAACCAAGCAGTTATAAAGTGATACTATTTAAATAGGTTTTCAACTTAAACAGATAACATCCCGTAATAGATAGCTTATCTGTAAAATCGTCCTGCTTTAAGTTGAAAGCCCTAAATGTGAACTTTGACAAAATATCACCACCTATTTTTATCCTGGACTGATATTAAAACCCATCAAATCAGAAATAACTTTTGTCCGCCAGGTTAATATATAGAGACCTTTGTTGATTAAACGACATTATTTTCTGTAGGGCGTGCCGTGCGCGCCTTGAAAATTAAGGTGCACACGGCACGCCCTAGGTACTAAATTAATTCAGGACTCTTATAACTACCTTACAGCAATAATACGTACGCGCCGATTAACTTCGCTGTCTGGATTATTGGCATCAAGCAAATCATCTTTACCTTTGCCAACAATTTTGATGTGGGATGGCTCAATATTATAAGTATCAACCAAAAACCGTTTTACTGAGGCGGCACGCTCTTCAGATAGGTTTATATTATAGGCATAACCCCCAATGGCATCCGTATGACCTTCAACAACAAAACCCATATTTTTTAATTTTTCAGAAGCCAATGCTTCGCCTACCGGTTTAAGTTGCTCCTTACCGGATGCTGTAAGTTCTGCTGATTTATAGCCAAAAATAATTTCCATCGACAACGCTGTCTCTTTACTGGGTGCAGATAGCTTTTTACTAGCTGCTTTAGGCTTTGTTACTGGACTTGCCAAGTTACCCATAGAAATATTACGATCATGACTGCTTTTTTTGATATCACCTTCGTAGTCATTATCGTCTGGAATAACATCAGGATTAGTAGCGACCGGGTTTAATGCTTCTATTACTTGATTGGTTGACGCAATTTTTTTGCCAAAATTACTTTCTTCCGAATTAGCTGCTGTAGTTAGCGCTATTAAGCCCAAAAAGCAGAATAATTGTTGTTGTGTTTTCATAATTCCCCCTAAAAATATATTAAACAACGAGAATGCTTGGCAAATCCAAGCGAATGCCTTATCAATTTATACAACAAATGCTCAGATCATGAGCGGCGTTTAAAACGAATAATTACTAAGGCATTTGCATGAAATAACTTGACCATTTATATCCCCTCACCCCAACCTTCTCCCAGCGAGAGAGAGAAAGATGTCTAAGTTATTTCATACGTATTCCTGCTAATGTTCCACGCACCGCTTCGGAGAAATACATATAGATTTTCAGAAATTAAATTTCCAACATTATCCATTAAAAGAGCTTTCAAATTAGTGCTGTTGGGTAATCCGTGGAAATTATTTATCTAAAAGTGTATAGCTGTACCCCAGGAACTACTTGTTGTTCTTTGATTTTATTTATGTACAGAACCAGTTATCTAGCTTTATCCTCACTCCATATAATGACTAATTGATCACCACAGATGCTAAGGGTTGTTAAGTGACCCAAGTATAGATAACCTTATTAGCTTTGAAGAAGAATCAACACACGAAAATATTATTAAATTCTGACAATAAATTTAGATTTACCGATGATTATTATACATAATTTCTATTTTCCATCAAAAGAAATAGAATCTTAACTTTAAGTTCCCGCTAATTAAAACTGAATGATCCGCACCAAGCGTCCTTCTTTTTCCCTGATTATAAAGATGCTTTAGTCGGCTCCCAATTTAAGACTGAACAGTTTGAGGTTAAGCCAATACAAAAACTTCGTCATTCCGGCAAGGATGGCTGTATCCAGCGAAACGGACGGTAACTTTCCGATAAACGTTGCCGCATGATTTAATGTCTATGCCAAGCTACAGTTTCACATCCGTGTGACTGGATTCTGGCATCCCTGCCGGAATGACGGACTTTTTTGTTACTTAGCGAATTATTTTTCTGCTCAGTGCCCGTCTTAAGTCGGCCGCCCTTTTGTTGCATATACATTTTCAGATAACTATTGAAATGAAAACTACAAATTGGTTGCTTTGAACCTTTATTTATGTGTGAAATAGGCTCAGTCAAATTTTTTACACACATTACCTATTGAATTCAAACGAATTTTTAATTTTATATTTATGGCATGAAATTAGCTATATAATAGTTTTCAAAAAGTTAAACGTTTAACTTTAACTTTAAAACAAAATAACAGGATTCAAATAATGACACTATCAGATTACATATCCAACTTTTTTTGTACCGGTGAATATACAAACAGAGCGCTAATTAATAAATTATATATTGGTGAATCATTAGTCGGTGAAGGCAATGAAATTGCCCATATTGATTTGATACTTGGACCTAGAGGCTCAGTTGCCGAACATGCATTTGCCAATGCATTAACCAACAATAAAAAAGGCTTTACTACGTTATTGGCTGTTATTGCCCCCAATCTGATGGTTAAGCCAGCCACTATTTTGTTTAACAAAGTAACCATTAAAGGCTCTAAACAAGCCCTGCAAATGTTTGGCCCAGCGCAACGCGGTGTTGCTATGGCGGTTGCTGATTGTGTAGAAGACGGCACAATCCCAGCTGATGAAGCCGATGATTTATTTATTTGTGTCGGTGTATTCATTCATTGGCAAGCTGAAGATGATGCCTTAATTGAAAAATTTAACTATCAAGCCACTAAAGAAGCGCTAAAAC
The DNA here is from genome assembly GCA_903839795.1 of uncultured Methylococcaceae bacterium. Taxonomy (GTDB): domain Bacteria; phylum Pseudomonadota; class Gammaproteobacteria; order Methylococcales; family Methylomonadaceae; genus Methylobacter_C. The sequence continues at coordinate 4,577 of CAIMDR010000403.1, forward strand.
GTGCTATTGCCGGCTCACCAACTGCAACTGAAGTCATTGCAGAAAAATCTACCGCTAAACATCCCTATGCTGTTAATAACGAAGCTTAAATCCACTTACTTATGGCTTGGAACATGCTGAATTTTATCAGTATTGCCTGAAAAACCCCGTCATTCAGGGCGGGGATGTAAGCGGTTCATAACCACAGTTCTTGCCATTTTTTATGGTGTATGACGCTGCGCTTATACACCCTACGATCTAAAATGCCATGCGCTCAATCAATCACGATCGTGATGTTGCCGATACTGGCCATAGCCTCTGTTTCCCTGATTATAGTGGCCTTCGCGATATTCCTCCCGATGTCCACGGTAAGGCTGATGCCGCCAGTAATTACCTTGTCTATAGTTTCCATAGAATGCAGGTGCAGGATAGCGGGCACCATAATAAGGTTGGTACACCGGATAATTGTTATAGCCATGGTGTCCATACGAGGCAGGATAGCCCGCGCAGCCGCTTATTAACGTAAGGATAAAAATGGCGGTTAGGGAGCGAACTTGAATAAAGTGCATGCGTGTGGCTTCAGGATTTAATAGGTGGCTGCCAAACGTTCTGGTAGATAGATTGCAAGTCTTGATA
>CAIMDR010000404.1 GCA_903839795.1 uncultured Methylococcaceae bacterium
GCGGATGTTGACAGACGATTTTATGGTGCGGTTAATGACGCTCCTTCACGTCATGCCATTGTGGTGTTATTGATGCCTTATATTCAGGAGCAGCTAAAAGCGGGTGTCCGCCTAAATAGTATTTCCCGGCATATCTTGGGTCTTTTTCATGGTGAACCGGGGGCGCGGGGTTGGCGTAGATATCTCAGTGAGAATGTCAGTAAATCAGGCGCAGATGAGCAGGTGATACTGGACGCGTTAAAGTTTACAGCGCAGTGACTAAAAAAGGGCGGCTGACAATAAAACCGGATATGCTCAAAATCTGGCAGTAATGCTTAGGGTAGTGCTATACTTCCAACTATTTTTTATAAGTGAGACAGAAAACCATGGAAGAACATTTCGCCGGAATTATTGCAGCGGTCGGTGAAGACCTGAATCGTGAAGGCCTGATTGATACACCCAAACGTGCGGCCAAAGCCTTCAAATTTCTTAACAACGGTTACGATAAAACCTTGGAAGAAGTGCTTAACGGTGCTATTTTTACCGCCGACACGGAAGACATGGTTATCGTTAAAGATATTGAATTATATTCCTTGTGTGAGCACCATTTACTGCCGTTTATTGGTAAATGCCATATCGGTTACTTGCCGCAGGGCAAAGTGCTGGGTCTGTCCAAAGTGGCACGTATTATTGATATGTATGCGAGGCGCTTACAAATTCAGGAAAAACTAACCAAACAAATAGCAGATGCGATTGAGCTTTCAATCGGAGCCAGAGGTGTGGCGGTGGTTATTGAAGCCAAGCATTTATGCATGATGATGCGGGGTGTTCAAAAACAAAATTCAGTGATGACGACTTCAGTGATGACGGGTGCTTTTCGTAAAGAAATTAGCACGCGCTCAGAATTTTTAAATCTCATTAACAGATAGGCCGTTCATGACAACTAAGAAAACAGGTGTAATTCTGGCTAATCTGGGTTCACCCACTGCGCCTACAACAAAGGCGGTTCGGCGGTTTTTGGCTGATTTTTTGTGGGATCCCCGTGTGGTTAACCTGCCGCGTCCTTTGTGGTGGATGATACTTAATTTTTTTGTGTTGCCCTTCAGACCCAGTCGCTCGGCAAAAGCGTATCAAAAAGTATGGCATGAAAAAGGTTCGCCGTTAGCTTACTTGACCCGCGAATTAACCGAGAAAGTTGCTGAGCAGCTTGTTGCCAAAGGGATTGCCACGCATTATGCGATGCGTTATGGTGAACCCTCTATAGCCACTCAATTAAAAGAGTTTAAAAAAGCCGGTATCACGGATGTCGTTGTTTTACCGCTATATCCCCAGTATTCTTCGACTACCAGCGCTTCTATTTATGATGATCTGGTTAAAGAGCTTAATCAATGGCGACATTTACCCACGTTTCAATTTATTGGTGAGTATCATCAGGATAGACATTATATTGCGGCGGTTGCTGAATCCATTGAGCAGGCGTGGCGTGAACAGGACAAAAACGAACTGTTAATTATGTCTTTTCACGGCTTGCCAGAGGCGCTGACTAAGTGGGGCGATCCTTATTTTCATCAGTGCCATAAAACAGCGGCATTGATTGCTGAAAAATTGGGCCTTAATGAAAAAGAATGGATGATTGTTTTTCAATCCCGTTTTGGCAAGGCAGAATGGCTAAAACCTTATTGTGTCAGCACCTTGGAAGAACTTCCAGGGCAAGGTGTTAAAACAGTTGATGTGGTCTGTCCGGGCTTTGCGGTTGACTGTCTGGAAACGTTGGAAGAAATAGCCATGGAAAATAAATCCATATTTATGGAATCAGGCGGAACCCATTACCGTTATATTGCGGCACTTAACGATTCAGATGCTCACGTTAGCGCCATTATTAATATACTGGAACAAAAAATTTAAGAGACTATAGTTTGCTACACTATAGCTCTGGCGTAATTATTCAGTCTCCCTCTTTAACAAAGAGGGGTTAGGGTAGATTTTATTAGATAAATCCCCCTCATTACCCCTTTTTTAAAGGGGGAGGTGAATGATTAAGTTTTGGCGATCTTGATTAATGAAGAGTTAAGCACCCATGAAAGAAACAATATTGCAAGGCTGGCAAGATGCTTGGCCTACTATTAAATCCAGCAAGCCCTTGGCTACCGGTGTTGGTGTTATAGACGAAAGCGCCTTTAATACCATTGAAGTCGATAAGCTGTTTGATGCGGTTAATCATGCCTCAACAACGATAGGGCAGGCCGTGTTGTTTCGTTCGTTAACGCAACCGCTTGATGCTCTTGATGAGCTTAAACAAAAACAGGAAGCGGTTGAAGAATTAAGGCAAAATTCTGCGCTAAAAGAAGCGCTGGAACAGCTTCTGGAAACCGCTGCCAGCCATGAGGAAAGCTTTTATTTACTGTTGTTTGGCGAGTTTCTGGGGTCTTTTGGCACCGCCAGAGAAGCGCATGAAATTGAAGGCTACGGTTATCTTCAGTACAAAAGAGGTATTCGGTTTATGCTTGACTTGGTGGCCCAAATTCAAGCGACCGAGACACCACAAAGCCTCTATTTAAAAACTCTGTTTGATAAAATAACAGCATTTGCAGATACGCGGGTCTATTCATTAATGGAAGGCCCTGCTTATATCTCTGAAAATGGTATTCAATCAAAGCAGGAGAGAAAAAACTCCTTTTCACCGGCTATTATTTTCAGGCCACGGATGTTTAAGCCGCTACTTATTACCCTGTTTTTTGCAAGTGTCTGGGCTTTGGCGCACTTTTTTCCAACGGATATGTTTAATATTTCTATTCAGGCAATTCCCACGGCGACTATTTTCTTTGTACCTTTGTTGCTGGTTTATTATCCGGTGATTGGCAGTTTTGATAGAGACAGTTGCATTATTCCGTTAAGAAATGAGTTTAAAAAATCGGCTGATCTTGCAGAAACCTTGGATGCGTTAGGGCAATTGGACGAATTACTGTCGTTTATTAAATTTGCTGACGCTTTTGGTAGCCCTGTTGTGTTGCCGAGTTTGATTGATGGTGAGCATCATCGTATTAATTTGGTTGATGCCAAAAATCCCGTTTTAGGTAAAGAAAATCCCGATTACGTTGGCAATGATTTTGTTTTGGAAGACGATAAACTGGTTTTGGTAACGGGGCCTAATAGCGGTGGCAAAACGGCTTTTTGTAAAACCATAACGCAAATCCAACTACTGGCACAAATAGGTTGTTATGTGCCTGCAAAAGCAGTAACGTTAACCGTGGCAGACAGGATTTTTTATCAAGTATCAGAAGTTAGTCATTTAAACGATGGCGAAGGTCGTTTTGGTACAGAATTAAAAAGAACCAAAGATATATTTCTGGCGACCACCCCTAAAAGTTTGGTCGTGTTGGATGAGTTGTCAGAAGGCACCACCTTTGAAGAAAAAATGGAATCATCATCCAATGTGCTGAATGGTTTTTATCGTAAAGGTAACAGTACCATCTTAATTACCCATAATCATCAATTGGTTGATAATTTTGTGCGACAGGGAATCGGCTTGCCAAGACAGGTTGAATTTGCCAATGACGCACCCAGTTACAAATTGATTGCCGGTATTTCTCGCGTGAGTCACGCTGATCGCGTGGCTAAAAAAATAGGTTTTTCAAAAGAAGACATAGACAACTATCTGGCGGACGCAAAATGACAATAGGTACAGCATTAACGGCTAAAGCAACACGCGCTTTGCTGCTGGGCAGCGGTGAATTAGGCAAGGAATTGGCTATTTCGTTACAGCGTTACGGCGTCGAAGTGATCGCTGTTGATCGTTATCAAGATGCACCTGCACATCAGGTCGCCCATCGCAGTTATGTCATTGATATGACGGATATTGAGGCAGTTAAAAAGCTGATTGCACTGGAACAGCCCCATTTTATTATTCCTGAAATTGAAGCGATAGCAACGTCAGCGCTTGCTGGTATTGAAGCGGAGGGACGCTGTACGGTTGTGCCCAATGCCAGAGCCATTCAGTTGACCATGAATAGGGAAGGGATTAGAACGCTCGTTGCTGAACAGCTTAAAATCCCCACATCAAAGTACGCTTTCGCGCAAAGTTTTGAAGAGTTACTGGCCGCTGTTGACAGTGGCATCGGTTATCCGTGTTTTATTAAGCCGACCATGTCATCATCAGGCAAAGGCCAGACGATGGTTAAAAGCCCTGATCAACTTCGAACGGCATGGGATTACGCTAAATCCAGCGGGCGGGTTGACACGGGTAAAGTCATTGTTGAAGCCAAGATTGATTTTGATTTTGAAATTACTTTGCTGACCGTCCGGTCACTTGATGAGACGGGGGCGGTTCAAACCGGTTTTTGCGCACCCATCGGGCATGTGCAGGAAAGTGGCGATTATCGGGAAAGTTGGCAACCGCAAGCAATGAGCGAGGCATCTTTAAAATTATCTCAAGACATTGCTTGTAAAGTAACCAATGAAATTGGCGGACTGGGTTTATTTGGCGTTGAGTTATTTATTAAAGGTGATGCGGTATGGTTTAGCGAGGTCAGTCCCAGGCCGCACGATACCGGCATGGTGACTATGGTGACACAAAAGCAAAATGAATTTGAGTTGCATGCAAGAGCTATTTTAGGATTACCCGTAAACACTGAGCTGCGCGGCGTGGGAGCTAGCGCTGTTATTTTGGGCGGTGTTGATGCCAAAGGTGTTGTTTATGATGGACTGGCTCAAGCACTGGCCGTGCCTGATACTGAAGTTAGATTGTTTGGAAAACCTGAAGCCTACATAAAACGACGTATGGGTGTTGCTTTGGCAACGGCTGAAAGCGTTGATGAGGCCAGGTGTAAAGCGCTTAAAGCGGCAAGTTTAGTGGTGGTTAAATCAGTATCTTAGGCAGGGCAGGTAAACAATGATAAGGATTGCCGTTATTTTATTAACGTTATGCATCTCAAACGAGGTGCTTGCTGATATTTATAAGTATACCGATAACGTCGGTCGTGTGTACTATACGGATAAACCAGGAAATAGCCTGTATAAGCGCATTATAAAGTCAACGCCACGCAGCAGTTATTTGCCAACCACTAACACGATAAAAATGCCTGAATGGTCGGGCACCAATAAAAAAAGATATACCGATCTCATTGAGCAGACCGCCTATCGGCATCAGGTCGATGCCAAATTGGTTCATGCCGTTATTCAAAC